>JAEDLO010000002.1 GCA_016295245.1 Bacteroidales bacterium
GATTGGCGAGCCGGGTGTAGAAATATCCATTGTCCTCAAGGTCGAACAGGCGACCCATCTGGTCGCTTGTTTCGTACTTGAATGTAGTACTCTGGACTATGGGCATCTGCCTTGATTCTCCCTTGCCCGGGCTGTACCCTGCGTGTACACAGAGGGTTCCTATTGATTTATTTTCTTTCATCGGGTTCATTTGTTGGTTTCGGAATGCAAATTTGATATTTTTTCCCGATATTTGCTCTATTAATTATTGTTATCTGATGTGTAAAAAATTCCTACTTTTCACACTTCTTGCCCTTGTTCTCCCTGTCGCAAGGCTCTCCGCCGGGGAGCCGGAAAAGGCCAACGAATTCAGGCTGGGCATCGGAGACTGGATTTTCGAGGCTTCGTACTTCAGGACAACAGGTGTCGGGAATTACCAGGACAGGCCTTCCGGTACCGTTTATCACGAAAAACAGAATTACCGTTACATCCCACATATTTTCGCCGAGTACAACAGGCAACTGCGACCTTGGCTCTGGGCCGGAGCCCAGGTGGACTTCGGCGGTTTCAGTTGGGATAGCGTTTCCATTCCCGGAGGGACCAATACTATCACTGAAAGCAGCTCCGAGAACTGCTACAACATCTCCATCCTCCCGTCCCTGCGCTTTGACTGGTTCAGGACCGAATATCTCAAGATGTACAGCGCCCTTCGCATCGGCATCGACATCAACACCGGCAGCGAAACAGATATGTTCGGCAAGAAAACGGTGGTGGCGCCCTGCTTCACTCCGGCCGTGTTGGGAATCACTGCAGGAAAAGGTAACATTTTCGGCAACCTCGAAATCGGAGGCCTCTACGCCTTGCGCAACAAGAACCTCGTCTATATGTTCGGTTCACGACTGATATCCGCGTCTATCTCTTTCAGGTTTTAAAGAAAAATGAAGTCTGTATCAAAAACTATACTTGCAGCCGCCCTGACACTGACGTTTCAAGGTTGTATAGAGAAAATCGAATATGTCCAATTCGATGATCCCGCTCTTTTCTCCCCTACCAAATCGGAGGTCACCGACCTCTCGCAGGGCATACCTTCAAATCCGCTCAGCAGCGTTGTGGAGACCAAGAGCAGCAGCGTCGATATGCCAACCATCCTCAAGGGTATGATACTTGGAGTTTATGGCAGCAACGTCCACTCCATCAGCGGCACCTACTGGTCAGTCGATCAGAATGGAGACCCCATCAGGCTCTCAGGCAAGGTAATCCTTCCCGCATCCGGCAAGATACGCAACTATATTCTCGTCAGTCACTACACTATCGGAGGCGATTTCGAGGCCCCTTCAAACTCCTTCCAATTGGAAGGCATCCTCGCCACCGACGGCTATGCCCTGATAATGCCTGACTACATAGGATTCGGAGCCACCGCCCATCTCCCCCACCCTTATCTCTGCGCACACCTTACCGCACGGAACGTGGTGGATATGCTGCTGGCCGTGGACCCATATCTGCGCAAGATCGGCCGCGCGCCCGAGGATAGCTCCATCTACCTGATGGGCTACTCGCAGGGCGGTGCCACCACAATGGCCGTCCAGCGCCTGCTGGAAAGCGAATATGCCGACAAATACAAGATTCGCCGCAACTTCGCGGGAGGAGGCCCTTATGACATCTCGGCCACCTACGACAACGCCATCGAGAACAATTACCTCGGCATACCTTGCGCCATCCCTATGATCATCATCGGAATGAACGTGGGCGAGAGGCTTGACCTCAATTATGAGGACTATTTCCGTCCTTTTCTGCTTGAGCATTATTCAGAGTGGATACTTGACAAAAACTATAATGTACACCAGATAGCCGCCCTGATGAAGACCAAGATTCTGAGCGACTTCCTCACGCCCGAAGCGATGGAGAAACGAAGCCCGGGTACGAGGAAATTCTATATGGCGATGATGCACAACAGCGTGCTGAGAGGCTGGCAGCCGCAGGCCCCGGTCTATATGTTCCACTCACAGGATGACGACACAGTGCCTTTCCTCAACTCGCAGCTTGCCAAGGAGGCCTTCAAAAACTGCAACATCGAATACAATTTCGGCCACTACGGCAGTCACATTCTCGGTGCATTGCGTTTTATCCTTACAGTTCACGAAATACTTAAGTAACAGGATATGAAAAAGTTATATATTCTGCTCACTCTGCTACTTACAGCCGTTTCCTGCAACACGCAGCAAAAATACATCACGGAGAGCACGGACATACAACTCAGCGTCCAGGAAAAGCTGAGTACAGCCTCGAAACTTACCGTTGACCTCACACTCGAGAACGACAAGACTTATTATTTCTGCGGAATCCTTCCCGCTGGCCAATATGTTGTCAGCAAAAACAACCTGCGCTTCATGCAGCTGTGTCTGGATTATCTCTACAAGGATTACATCGAGTGGAGATTCCAGAAGCTTGTTGACAACGAGGAGTACGTAGCTTCTTTCGCAGGGCACTGTCTCCTTTACGGCAACAACACAAAGTCCTTTACCCAGCTGGAGGCCGGAAAAGATTATCTGATCTTCGCTTTCTGCGTCAACCCGGAGACCAACGAGCCTATGGGAGAAATGCAATACGTGTATGCCAGCACCAGGGAGAGACACAGTTCCAACCTGACCGTAGAGTTGGTCTGCGAGGACAAAGATGACGGCCCATATGTCACCCTCATCCCATCAAATGACGAAGAGGACTATTTCTGGGACTATGTCAACAAGGAGGAGTATCACAGAGACTATACAGATTTCCTGACTTTCTCCTACGATGACGTTGAGTACTACATCCGCCGCGACGAGAGCCCTACCGCAAGGGGCTTTGACACCTACAATGCCAAGGAAGACTTTCTTCCGGGCACCGAATTCTATGTGATTGCAGCAGGCTATGACGGAGACTTCACCACTCCGCTCATCATCTGGGAGATCACCTATCCTTTCACCGAAATACACCGCATTCAATAAAGAGAAATGGAAGAAGACAAGAAGTTGTACCCGATGCAGTTCTGCACGCTCAGGGACGAATACAAATGGGGATATGAGGAGTTCAAGCTGGCCGACCTGGGTTATAGGGACTCGCTGGTACGCGAGGGCTGGCTTATGGGCAACAGCATAAGCGAGATAATGGATATGTACCTCGACAGGGTTGTCGGGGACAATGTTTTCGAATACTACGGGAGACAGTTTCCGCTCAGCGTCAAGAATATTTGCGTAAACGGAAGCCTGCCTCTGCAGGTATGCCCCGATGACAGCTTAGCCTTCGAACGCTATGACTTTCTCGGGAAGGACAAGGTCTGGTATGTGGTATCCTGCGGTAGCAATGCTGCCATCAAACTGGGATTCAAAACCGACACCGATGCTAG
The DNA here is from genome assembly GCA_016295245.1 of Bacteroidales bacterium. GTDB lineage: Bacteria > Bacteroidota > Bacteroidia > Bacteroidales > UBA932 > Cryptobacteroides. Next base: position 3,362 of record JAEDLO010000002.1, read on the forward strand.
CCGGGTATATGAAAGCTGCCTTGACGGCACTATCGACAAGCTCCTCAATACAGTAGCCCCGTATCCCGGACAGGTATTGAGGATAGCTCCGGGAACTCCCCACGCGGCCCTTGGGGAAATCAACATCGTGGAAGTGTCCGAATCCTCTCCCCTGGATTTCTGTATGTTCGGCTGGGGACAGGAAGTATCTGAGGAGCAGTTTGACCCAGCGCTCTCCCTTGTGGATGCACTCGAGTTCATCGATTACCGTGCCTTCAAGGCTTCAGACTCGCCGCTTGCCTTCAAGTCCAGCAAGCTGGAGCTTAAGGATCCCCTTCACGTCTATAGCCAGGCCGAAGGCAATTTCAGCCTCTATACCTGCCTCAAGGGCAGTGCCGACATCAGGATAGAAGTCTTCGGCCAGAACGTGGATTACAGACTCAATGCTATGGAAACTCTGCTGCTGCCGTCTGAATGCTATGACTACTATCTCCTGCCTCTCGAGCAGGGGACCTGTCTGGTCGAAAGCAGTGTGGACAGGGACGACAGGGACCCGTACATCAATCCTGATGTCGCAAGTTCGCTGCCGGAAGATGAAGAATAGGGTACTATGGAGACAGTAAGAATAGACAAATATCTCTGGGCCATCCGTGTGTTCAAGACCAGAAGCGAGGCCACCGAGGCCTGCAACGGAGGCAAGGTCAAGATAGCCGGAGTGAACGCCAAGGCATCCAAGGGTGTCAAGGTCGGCGATGTGATTGAGATACGCAAGGCCTCCGTCCTCTTCACCTATAGAATCATCCGCCTGACTGAAAGCCGGATGGGCGCCCAGCTCGTTCCTGATTTCGCGGAAAACCTCACCCCGGATTCGGAACTTCAGAAGCTTCGCGCTCCGCGTGAAACCATAATCCTGAGCCGTGACAGGGGCAGCGGACGCCCTACCAAAAAGGACAGGCGCCAGCTGGATGAGCTTATGGACGGCTTTGACTTCTGAATCCACAAAAAAATGCAGATTTTCTCTGTATTTTTTTTATTTTTGGCGCTTGATATAATAAAATACTAGTTTTTATGTGTGGAATTGTTGGATATGTCGGAGGCCGTCAGGCCTTTCCGATTCTGATCAAGGGCCTCAAGAGGCTTGAGTACAGAGGGTACGACAGCGCCGGTGTCGCCCTCGTCAATGACAATGGCGAGCTCGCCGTTTACAAGACCAAAGGCAAGGTCGCAGACCTTGAAAGAGTAGCCCAGGGCAAGGATCAGAGCGGAAGCATAGGCATAGCCCACACCAGGTGGGCAACCCACGGCGAACCAAGCGATGTCAATTCCCATCCGCACGTGTCGGAGAACCATAACCTGGTGATTATCCATAACGGCATCATCGAGAACTACCAGTCCCTCAAGACTTCCCTTATGGACAAAGGCTATCACTTCAACAGCCAGACCGACACTGAAGTCGTGGTGCAGTTCATCCAGTACATAATGGACACCAGCAAGCTCCCTCTGGAGCAGGCTGTACCTGTTGCGCTCAAGAACGTCATCGGCGCCTACGCCATAGCCATCATCGACAAGAGGTTCCCTGACCGTATGATAGCAGCCCGCAAGGGCAGTCCGCTGATTATCGGCGTCGGCGAAAACGAGTACTTCGTGGGCTCTGACGCCTCCCCTATCATCGAATACACCAACAAGGTCGTATATCTTGGCGAGGAGCAGCTTGCCTACATCCAGCGCGACCACGAGCTCAAGATCACCGACCTTTCGAGCACTGAGCAGCCGACCGAAATCCACGAGCTCCAGATGTCCCTTAGCGAAATCGAAAAGGGCGGCTATCCTCACTTCATGCTCAAGGAAATCTTCGAGCAGCCTAAGACGCTTGCAGCCTCTATGAGCGGCCGTCTGCACCCTGAACTCGGCACCGTCAAGCTCTCCGGCATCATCGACAACCGCGAGCGCCTACTCAACGCCAAGCGCTTCGTCATCTGCGCCTGCGGCACTTCGTGGCACGCCGGCCTCATCGGCAAGTATATGATTGAGGAACTGACCCGCAAGCCTGTGGATGTGGAGTACTCTTCGGAGTTCCGCTACCGCAAGCCCGTACTCAGCCCGGACGACGTGGTGATTGCAATCTCCCAATCAGGTGAAACGGCCGACACACTTGCAGCCCTGCAGCTCGCAAAGGATGCCGGCTCCTTCCTTTTCGGCATCTGCAATGTTGTAGGTTCATCCATCGCCCGCGCCACCAACACCGGCTGCTATACCCACATCGGTCCTGAAATAGGTGTTGCATCGACGAAGGCCTTTACTGCCCAGGTAACCACACTCTTCCTTATCGCCCTCAGCCTCGCTGAACAGCTCGGCACTATCAGCGATGAAAAAAGGGCCGAACTTGTCAACGAGCTCCAGACTATTCCGGACAAGATCTCAAAGATACTCCAACACGACGACCAGATACGCGACCTGGCGAAGACCTTCACCTACGCGCGCAACTTCCTCTATCTCGGAAGAGGCTACAACTACCCTGTAGCCCTCGAGGGCGCGCTCAAGCTCAAGGAAATCTCCTATATCCACGCCGAAGGCTACCCTGCCGCCGAAATGAAGCACGGTCCTATCGCGCTGATTGACGAGGAGATGCCTGTAGTCGTAATCGCGCCGAAGAGAGGCAACTACGACAAGATTGTAAGCAATATCCAGGAGATCAAGGCCCGCAAGGGTAAGGTTATCAGCGTTGTAACCGAAGGCGACGAAGATGTGCGCAAGCTCTCAGACCACGTCTTCGAGATTCCTGACACCTTGAGCTGCTTCACTCCTATCCTCACCGTCGTGCCGCTCCAGCTGCTGGCATACCACATCGCAATCGCCAAGGGGCGCGACGTGGATCAGCCGCGCAACCTGGCGAAGTCAGTAACGGTAGAATAGGTGTTTACCTCCTGTCGCTGGCGATCGAAATATAATAAATGAGGGTCGCAAGAGAACCCAGGGCCGCAACCACGTAAGTGTATGCGGCCCATTTTAATGCGTCCGCAGCCATAGGGGCGGTTCTGTCATCCACCAGGCCCGTGCCTTCCAGCCACTTGACGGCCCTCACGCTGGCGTTTATCTCAACCGGCAGGGTGACAAAGCTAAAGAGGGTGGTCATCGCAAAGAGGGCTATGCCCAGATAGAGCAGAGCCGGGCTGATGTTGATCAGGAGCACTCCTGCAAGAAGCACCCACTGGACTGTGTTGTTTGCAAAGTTCACAACCGGCACGAGAGCTGACCTCAGGCGCAGAGGGGCATAGCCCTCGGCGTGCTGGATGGCGTGCCCGGTCTCGTGGCAGGCGACAGCAAGAGCGGCAATCGATGGCGAATTGTAAACGGACTCGCTCAGATTGATGGTCATCGTCTGGGGGTTGAAGTGGTCTGTCAGTTTGCCGGGTATGCACTCCACTGACACATTGTCAATACCGTTGCGGCGAAGCATCAGACGGGCAGCCTCGGCGCCTGTAATCCCCTGAGGAGAAGGCACTTTTGAGTATTTTGCGAATCTCGAATTGAGAGTCTGCTGGATGATGAACGAAAGCACCATCACGGCAATAGTGATAATCCAGATATTCATTTTCTCTTATTTTTCTTTTTCAATATATGATACAAATTAAGAGCCATAATTTGACTCTTCCAAAAATATATGTTATTTTTGAGATTATGAAACGCATTATATTCTCCTTACTCCTTGTTATTCCTTTAGTTCTGTCTTGTAACACTACCAACAAGGCAGATGACCCTTGGGCAGAAGCTCACAAGATTGTCGAGACTATGACCAAGGTCAGTTTTCCTGAGCTGAGTGTCAATATCACGGATTTCGGCGCTGTAGCCGGAGACCCTTCAAAGCTCTCGCACGAGGCGATCAATCTCGCCATCGCGTCAGTAAGCCAAAGGGGCGGAGGTACAGTCAATGTTCCTCCGGGAGTTTTCTACACAGGTCCCATCACGCTCCTGAGCAACGTCAACCTCCACCTCAGCGAAGGTTCCACCCTCAAGTTCGACCCTAATCCGGAGTTGTACTTCCCTGCTGTCCTCACCCGCTGGGAGGGTATCGACTGCTACAACACTCATCCTCTCATATACGCCTTCGGCCAGACCAACATAGCTTTGACCGGCAAGGGCACAATCGACGGCTCCGCCTCCAACGACAACTGGTGGGCAAGAGGCCGCCGCATCGAGAGGCGTCCGTTCCACGCAGATCCGGATGACCCGAACTCGGCTATCCTCGAAGGCTCACGCCTGAAGCTTCTTGCCTGGGGTGAGGGAAACGCCCCTATGCACAAGAGAGTCTATACCCTCACTGACGGCCTTCGCCCGCAGACCATCAATTTCTACCGCTGCACAACCGTCCTGATTGAAGACATCACCCTTCTGAGCTCTCCATTCTGGGTTATTCACCCTCTTATGTGCACTGACCTGACGGTTCGCGGCGTGACCGTAAACAACAACGGCCCTAACGGTGACGGCTGTGACCCTGAATCCTGCCGCAACGTCCTCATCGAAAACTGCGTCTTCAACACCGGCGACGACTGTATCGCAATCAAGAGCGGACGCAACAACGACGGTCGCAAATGGGCTATGCCTAGCGAGAACATCGTTGTGCGCAACTGCGTGATGGCCAACGGCCACGGCGGCGTGGTCATCGGTTCCGAGATTTCCGGCGGCTTCCGCAACCTCTATGTGGAGAACTGCAAGATGGACTCCCCTAACCTTGACCGCGTCATCCGTATCAAGACTTCAACAGCGCGTGGAGGCCTCATCGAAAACATCTATGTCAGAAACCTTGAAGTCGGAGAGTGCCGTGAGGCTGTCCTGAGAATCAACCTCAACTACGAATCCAACGAACCTGCACAGCGCGGCTTCATCCCTGAGGTGCGCAACGTAAACCTTGAAGGCATCAACTGCCACAAGTCAAAGTACGGCGTATGGCTTTACGGACTTGAAGACCAGGTCAAGATCGACCGCGTCACTCTCAAGGACTGCAACTTCGAGGGTGTAAGCAGTGGCGGCAATTACGCCCACGGTCAGCTAGGTTCTATCGTGTTCGATAATTGCCGCATCAACTCAAAGAAGGTCGAATTCACCAATTCACTTCGTGAAGGCACCTTCAACGACGGTTTCAAATAGCCTTATTCGGCTTGCTGACGGTCGGCGACACAAACGTCCCAGACCTTGCAGCGACGGTCGCTTCCTTCCGGACCCTCTACATACAGAGTAACTACATAATGAAACCCGTCCTCCTTATATTCGTGGACGGGATTCTTTTCGTCCGAGAAGGTCCCGTCACCGAAATCCCATCTCCAGGAAGTGATCTCGCCGTAGCTTTTGTCGCGGAATGCCACAACGCGGGTGTTTTCAATCCTGGTGAAACTCCAGTCTGCCTCAATGCTCTTGCGGAAACGCTTCTCAAGAGGCATCAGGGTAAACACCCTTTCCATCGAGGCGTTGCCGTACATTTTGTGCCACTTTGACAGGTTCCAGAAGCCGCTGTTGCCCGGACCGCCGTCATAGTCAATCACAGCCCAGCAAAGGCCTATGTTCTTGCCCGAATAAAACTCGCTCTGACGGGAGCTCAGGGGGCCGTCAGGGCTGCAATAGTCAAACACGGTCACATAGAACTCAAAGCGCAGCACGCCGTCCTGCCCGTGCTCGAACTTGTAATCATAGGCATAGTTTGCCCACGGCAACTCCTTAAGCCACTGCTGCTGTCCCCAGACCATAGTCCAATCCTTACCGGGAGTCGGCGGAGTCATAAAATGATAGTTCTGCGCGTGTACGTTCTGAAGTTCGAAAAATGCGTCAATCTCGCTGTGGGATTTGTCCGCCACCCTCTGTTCGGCAATATGCGGGCCGCCTGAGAGGTCGCCGTCCACAACGATTTCGAAGGTGTCGTTACGCAATGCAAGTTGGTCGAAATCCCAATAATTGTCATAGGCCTCGTAGTAGAAATACAGGCGGCTGAAGCCCTCAACCCAGCCGACCTTGACTTTGATGTCAAGTGTCTTGCGGTCAATGTCACTGTGCTTGCCGCTGTCGTCCCACATCTGGTCGATGCCCACGGCATACGAGTCCGGAACTATCTCCCAATCAGAGAAATCCCCGTCAATACGCGGGATGGCGTTGCGCGGGAACTGGAACACCTTGAAATCATTGCCATACGGCTGGATTTCAGCTGTTTGTGCGCCGGCAAAGGCGGCAGAAATCAGCAGCGCCGACGCTGCTGCTAGAATGTTGGAGCGTTTCATTTGATACAGTTGTTAGTTATGTGATTTTTCGGACATAAAAATACAATGAATTATTAAAACAATTTAGATGTCAGACTATGTTTTGTCATTATTTCCCACAAAAAGGCTGAGTGTCTGGAGATAATACAACATCTTTAGGAAAAGGCGTTACTCAAACTGATGCCCGGCGGCGGGCTCAAACTCATCTTCTGACTCTTCAGGGTAGCAAACAATACGAAAAATATTGCGGAAACGATAGAGATATTAAGGAAGTTTTGATTATATTTGTCAGAAAGAAAAATAGAATAATTACAATTTACAAGTTATGAAAAAGAAATTCAGATGTCTCGTATGCGGTTATGTATACGAAGGAGAGAACCCTCCTGCAGAGTGTCCTCTTTGCCACGCAAAGTCAGACAAGTTCGTGGAAGTCAAGAGCGAAGGTCTCCAGTGGGCTTGTGAGCACAAGCTCGGCGACGGCCAGGTTGAGGATGCAGAAGTGATGCAGGGTCTTCACGACCACTTCAACGGCGAGTGCACTGAGGTTGGTATGTACCTCGCCATGAGCCGTCAGGCCGACCGCGAGGGCTATCCTGAGATTGCAGAGGCCTTCAAGCGCTACGCTTTCGAGGAGGCAGAGCACGCCGCAAAGTTCGCAGAGCTCCTCGGCGAGGTTGTATGGGACACCAAGACCAACGTAAAGAAGCGTGCAGAGGCTGAGTGCGGTGCCTGTGAGGGCAAGCTCGCCATCGCAAAGCGCGCAAAGGAACTCGGCTATGACGCCATCCACGACACCGTTCACGAGATGGCAAAGGACGAGGCCCGTCACGGCGCAGGTTTCCAGGGTCTCTACAAGAGATTCTTCGAGAAATAGTCAGAAAAAGCCTGATCTAAAAAAAGAAAGGTCCTCAATTGAGGGCCTTTCCTTTATTATCCAGTATTTCATACTGCAGGATGCTATGATCCGCCAATTCGACGAGATCAATTTTGCACTTGTACTTGCGTTTCCATTTGCGGACATAGGAATTGAATCCGCGGCTCAGGTATGCGCCCAAAATCGGGCCTACACGGAGCGTAAATGTCTTGTTGCCTTCTTCCACCAGATCGGCTATCTTGCGCTCAATCTCCTCGTCGATGACGGCGGTTGATGCAATCTTGCCCGTGCCGTGGCAAAGAGGGCATTTCTCGGTCGTGTTGATTTCAGTTACCGGCCTGATTCGCTGGCGGGTAAGCTGCATAAGACCGAATTTTGTCAGAGGCAGCACATTGTGCTTTGCGCGGTCCGATGCCATCAGCTCCTGCATATACTTATGGAGCTCATTGCGATGTTCGGCAGTGTCCATATCGATGAAATCGATTATGACTATGCCTCCCATATCGCGAAGCCTCAGCTGTCGGGCAATCTCTTCCGCGGCAATCTTGTTCACCTCGAAGGTGTTCTGCTCCTGATCACTGGTCTTCGCCCTGATTCCGCTGTTGACATCGATGACGTTGAGAGCTTCCGTGGTCTCAATCACAAGATAGGCCCCCTGCTTCATAGGTACTATCTTTCCAAATGAGCTCTTGATCTGGCGAGTCACTTCGAAATGATCGAAGATAGGCTGTTTGCCCTCATAGAGCTTGACAATCTTCTCCTGTTCGGGAGAAATCAGCGAGATGTAGTCCCTCGCCTCCTCGTAAACCTTCTGGTTGTTTACATAAACGTTCGAAAACGAATCGTTGAGCAGGTCGCGGAGCACCGCCGTTGTCTTGGAATACTCTGTGAAGAGGAGTTTAACCCCCTTGGATTTGGCCAGGCTGTCCCACGAAGCCTCCCATTTTGCAATCAGAGAGCGAAGCTCCCCCACCAGGACCGCAGCGGTTTTGCCTTCGGCTGCGGTGCGGATGATTGCGCCATAGTTCTTCGGGAGGATGCTGCGGACAAGAGCCTCCAACCTCTTTTTTTCTCCTTTTGAGGAGATTTTCTGGGAAACGCTCACCTTCTCGGCGAAGGGGAGCAGTACAATATTGCGTCCTGCCAATGAAATTTCCGCTGTCAACCTCGAGCCTTTTGTCGAAATCGGCTCCTTGATTATCTGACCCATTATCATCTGGCCAACCTGCAGGTGATCTTCTATGCGTCCTTCCTTTCCGAGTACAGGGCCGAGCTTTATGCCCGAGAACACTTTATCCTTCTCTTTGTTGGGATTCAGTTCCCTGATGAAAGTATCGAAAGCTTTGAAGTAAAGACCGAGGTCCAGATAATGAATGAAAGCTTCCTTGGAGTCACCGATATCGACGAAAGCGGCATTCAGTGCAGGAAGGAGTTTCTTGACCTTGCCAAGATACACGTCCCCGACAGAATAGCTCTGACCCTGGGTTGACTCCCTGTTGAGTTCGACCAGACGATGGTTTTCCATCAAAGCCAGCCGAACTTCAGTGGACGAGACGTCGACCACGAGATCTTTAACTTTCTCTACGGTTTCCATTTTGCAAAACTGTTGATTTGTAATAAAAAAGCCCGCCGGATCTCCCGTCAGGCCTTTCTCGACTACTTCTTCTTGTGTCTGTTCATACGCAAACGCTTCTTGCGCTTGTGTGTAGACATCTTATGTCTCTTATGCTTCTTTCCGTTTGGCATTTGTTTATTATTTATTGGTTTTTACTGATTCTACGAAAGACTTTGACGGCTTGAATGCAGGAATGTCGTGTGCAGGAATGGTCAAAGTGGTCTTTTGGGTGATATTGCGAGCAGCCTTCTGAGCACGGTGCTTGATGATGAAGCTGCCGAAACCGCGAAGATATACAGGGTTGCCTTTAATGATAGAATCCTTGATTGCCTCCATAGAGGCTTCGAACACCGTCTGAACGGTTACTTTCTCGATGCCAGTCGCCTTGGCAACTTCATTTACGATCTCTGCCTTTGTCATTGTAATAATATCTTATTGTTTAATTCTCAGCATTTTTGGGAATGCAAAAATAGATTGAATTTTCGTTTTTTCAAAATGATATTTACAGTTTTTGGCAGTGGCACGGAGATTGACTAAATTTGCATCCGGTCCGAAACAGGGCAAATTACTGACATTTTGACACAAAATATGAAACAAGATAAAGAAATCACATTCCCGAATGGCGCTGAAGTCAGCATCATCCCGGTCCTCCAGGGAGAGGCTATGATGAAGATTGACGAGTCGGAACTTCCTGAAATCCTGCCTATTCTGGCACTTAGGAACGCCGCAATCTTCCCGGGCGCCGTATTCCCTGTCACAATTGGCAGAGAAAAGTCCATCAGGCTTATCCAGGATGCCGAGAAAGAGAACTTCTTCATCGGTGCGGTCCCTCAGATTGACGTAATGGTGGAGGAGCCGCAGGAAGAGGACCTCAACAAGTTCGGCACCGTCTGCAAGATACTCAAGACCCTTGAGATGCCCGACGGCACCATCACAGCCATACTCCAAGGCTTCAAGCGCCTGGAGCTCGACTGTGTGCTCGGCTTCGAGCCATACATCACCGCCAGGGTTCACTATCGTCCTGAAATTCTTGACGAGGACATCAACAGCACTGACATAAAGGCAATCGGCGATTCGCTCAAGGACAAGGCAATCAATGTGCTCCGCGGCTCCAACCTCGGAACAAGGGAAACCATCGGCGCCATCAAGGCCATCGATGATTTCCGTTTCCTTGTGAACTTCATCGCCACCACTATCGAGGTGGAGAATTTCGACTCAAAAATCAGCCTCCTCGAATATGACAATGTCAAGCTGCGTTCTCTCAAGCTGCTTTCCGCCCTTCAGGTGCAGCTTGAACTAATCAAAATCAAGCAGGAAATCAACCAGAAGGTCAAGAGCGAAATCGACCAGCAGCAGAGGGAATACTTCCTCAACAACCAGCTCCGCACCATCCAGGAGGAGCTCGGTATGGATGACGGCGAAGAGTTCGACAAGTTCCGTGAGAGGGCTGCAGCCAAAAAGTGGCCTAAGGAGGTAGCCAAGACTTTCGAAAAAGAGTTGGCAAAGCTGGAGAAGTACAATCCGTCTTCTCCGGATTACAGCGTCCAGTACAACTACCTCGAGTTTATGCTCCAGCTCCCTTGGGATGAGATGACAAAGGACAACCTTGACCTCACCCACGCCCGCAAGGTTCTGGACCAGGACCACTACGGCCTTGAAAGCGTCAAGGACCGCATCATCGAATACCTCGCGGTGCTCAAGCTCAAGGGAAATATGAAATCCCCTATCCTCTGCCTCTACGGCCCTCCGGGAGTCGGCAAGACCTCCCTCGGAAAGTCCATCGCCAAGGCGCTGGGACGCAAGTATGTCCGCATCGCACTGGGCGGTATGCACGACGAGGCTGAAATCCGCGGCCACCGCAAGACCTACGTGGGCGCGCTGCCGGGACGTATCCTCAACGGCATAGCCCGCTGCGGCAGTTCAAACCCTGTCATCGTCCTTGACGAAATAGACAAGCTCAGTTCAGACTTCAAGGGCGACCCGTCTTCAGCTCTGCTCGAAGCTCTCGATCCGGAGCAGAACGGAGCTTTCCACGACAACTATCTTGACATCGACTATGACCTCTCCAACGTCCTCTTCCTCACCACGGCCAACAGCACCGCACCAATCCAGCCGGCCCTGCTTGACCGTATGGAGGTGCTGAACGTGACTGGTTACCTCGCCGAGGAGAAGATGCAGATTGCCAAGAAGTTCCTCGTGCCGAAACAGCTTGACGAGCACGGCATTGCCAAGGATGCCCTCAAGATTGACAAGGCGGCCCTTGCAGCCATCATTGACGAGTACACCAGGGAATCCGGCGTCCGCGGCCTCGAGAAGCAGATTGCCAAAATCGCCCGCGTCACCGCCAAGAAAATCGCGCTCTCAGAGGAATATCCTGCCACCATCCGCAAGGAGCACCTCAAGGAATACCTCGGCCTGCCGACCTCCTTCCACGATATTCAGAAGGGCAACGAGCAGGCAGGCGTCGTAACCGGCCTGGCCTGGACCCAGATGGGCGGCGAAATCCTCTTTGTCGAGAGCTCAGTTTCGGAAGGCAAGGGTGTGATGACTATGACAGGCAATCTGGGAGACGTGATGAAAGAGTCCGCCACCATCGCCTACCAGTACATCAAGGCCCACCCGCAGATGGCCAAGATCAGCTACGAGGATTTCAGCAAGAAGGACATCCACGTTCACGTGCCTGAAGGGGCAACTCCGAAGGACGGTCCTTCAGCAGGTATCACTATGGTAAGCTCAATGGTTTCCGCCCTGCGCGGACAGGGTCTCAGGAAGGGAATCGCGATGACGGGAGAGATGACCCTGCGCGGCAGAGTGCTGCCTGTAGGAGGCATCAAGGAGAAGATCCTCGCCGCAAAGAGAGCAGGTGTCACCACGATTGTCATCTCAGAAGACAACCGCAAGGATATCGAAGATATCAAGGAAATCTACATCAAGGGTCTGACCTTCCACTACGTCAAGACCATCGAAGATGTGATTGACTTCATCTTCTAGAAAAGAGTCGGATGGTTCTCCTCCAGGCCTTCAAGGACGTGTTTCATCACGGACTGACGGATGAGGGCCGACAAAGAGGAAACCTTGAAACGGCTGCAATATTCTTTGATTGCCGCAAGTTCCTTCTCGTTAAAGAGAATGGACTTGCGGTATTTCCGTTTCAGGGCATCCCTCTGCTTATCCATATAGGCCGGATCCACTGAGGAGAATTTACTGCGCTTTTTCTTCTTTTTCGGCATCGGTTATTGAAATATAGTGTATGATTTCTTTCAAATTCACAACCTCAAGCCTGCGGCCGATAATCTCCCCGTCCTTCCATATCACAAACATTCTCGGCGTAGCAAGGACGGCATAGGCTTTCTGGTAGCCTGAGTCCACCTCCGGATCCCACAGATGACGAACCTTCACTTTCGGATTTCTGACCTTGAAATTGCGGCGGAACGCCCTCCAACCCCTCTTGTCATCTCCAACATAGACGGCGACGAACTCCATCGGGAAATCCACTTCGGAGAGCACCGACGGCAGCACGGCAGACTCCAGACGGCATTTTGAGCAGTTGATGTCGTAGAAAAACATCACGTTCACCTTGCCCTCCACGGGGTAGGTCCTGCGCCCTCCACAAGGGGTGTACAGGCTCACCGGAACCGCCTGCATTCCTAGCAGATTTTCACGGTTGAACAGCACCCACTGGTCAATAAGCAGGCCCTCGAACTCCCCGCGCGGCTTCACCTCACCGCTTGCAATCCAGCGGTCATAGATATGCATAGCGACGCTCTCCTCACCCATCACCCTCGAATGCTGGTAGTGGTCGAAAATCTGCATCGTGACGTGCTGGCGCGTGAGCGAATCGTGGCAGCTGGAGATGAGCGTGTCGAATTCCTTGTTCTTTTCATCCACACTCACCCTTTCAAGGCTGGAGTAGAACTGGTCCAGCAGCTCGTCAAGGGGCTTGTAGCGGTCAAGGCTGTCCACCCGGCTCTCCTGAGCTGAAATACAGAAGGGCAATGCAAGGAAAAGGACAAGGGATATGAAAAATCTTTTCATCGTCTGACTTCCGGCAATTTGACCCCGGGCACGGTAAACATTGAAGTGTCGCCGTTGTGGCGAAGTATATCCCTGACGGCAGAAGACGAGATGTGGGCGTACTCCTGGGCAGTTGGAATAATGATGGTATCAATCTCCGGGGCAAGGCGCCTGTTGGCATCCGCAATCGCCCTTTCATTCTCAAAATCAAGCATATTCCTCACTCCCCTGACAATATGACGTATGCCCAGCCGCCTGCAGATTTCTATTGTGAGACAGTCGTAGGAGATAACATCCACTCTGTCAGACACGCCGGCAGTCGCCTCGCGTATGATATTAACCTTCTGCTGAGTATCGTAGAAGCCCCTCTTGTCCTGGTTCACACCGGCGGCGACCACCACCCGGTCAAACATAGTCAGAGCCCTAGAGAGGATATTGAGATGCCCGGCCGTGAATGGATCGAACGAGCCGGGAAACAAAGCTATTCTTTCCATATTCGCAAATTTAGTGTTTTTTATATAACTTCGGGCAATATGCAGGTCAAGATAGAACAAAGCTGGGCAAAAGCCCTCGAACAGGAGTTCAACCAGCCCTATTTTGAAGAGCTGGCCCGCACTCTACATCAGCAGAAAGCCGAAGGAACGGTCATCTATCCTCCGGGAAACAGAATATTCTACGCCTTTGAACTCTGTCCCCTGGACAGGGTCAAGGTAGTCATACTTGGTCAGGACCCCTACCACAACCCCGGACAGGCTATGGGGCTGTCATTTTCCGTACCGGAAGGCATCGCTCCTCCACCCTCGCTCAAGAACATCTTCAAGGAAATCGAGAGCGACTGCGGAATCCGGATGTCCGGCTACCCCAATCTCGAGAAATGGGCGCGCCAGGGCGTGCTGATGCTCAACTCGGTATTGACCGTGATAGCGTCGCGACCGGCGTCGCACTCCCGCATCGGCTGGCAGCAGTTCACCGACAGCGTCATCCGCACCGTATCCGACAGGCGCGAGGGCGTGGTGTTTCTCCTTTGGGGCAATTACGCCAAGAACAAGGCGCCCCTGATTGACGCAACGCGCCACCACATCCTCACCGCAGCCCACCCTTCTCCCCTTGCAGGAGGGGCTTTCTTCGGCTGCAGGCATTTCTCCAGGACCAACGAAATCCTTGTTTCAGAGGGACTCAGCCCGATAGACTGGCAATTATGATTCTTTCCGACCGCCCTTGAACAGGCCGGCGACAAGCAGCATCGCAATCAGCAGGAAAAGCAGGGTGCACACCCTGCCGACCACATCTCCGTGGCGCACGAAGAAGGTCTGGTATGAGCTGAGATTCAGCTCGCCTTCGAGCGTGCAGCGCTCCCACCAAGGCGTTTGGGACACTATGCGGCCGCGCTGGTCGATGAAGCAGGAGATGCCCGTATTGCCGCAGCGGGCGATGTCACGCCTGAGCTCGATTGCCCTCAGACAGGCATATGAGAGGTGCTGGCGGTAGCCGGGAGTATCGCCCCACCAGGCGTCATTGGTGATGACAGTCATCGCTCGGGCGCCCTTTCGCACGTATTCAGTGCAGAATTCGCCGTAAATCGACTCATAGCAGATGGCGCAGCCCAGAGGCGCACTCCCCTGTGCGGCATACAGCAGGCTGCGTTCGCTTTGGCCTACATTGCGCGCCATCAGGGTGTTTACGCCCATAAGGCGGGAAAGGGCGTTGTCCAGCGGTACGAAGAGCTTCGGGTATGGCGTCAGTTCGGTGCCCACCACAAGCTTGCTCTTGTGGTAGATGCCGACAGTCGAGGATGTGTCGAGGATGACCGCGCTGTTGTGGCTCTCGCCCCAGTTTCCGCCACCAAGATCGCGGGCGAGTATGGACGGGGCGCTGCGGCGGCTGTAAGTTGTCCAGCTTGCTGCGCCGACCAGAAGGCTTGCTCCCGGATGGGCATAGAGGCTTTGCCTGAAGGTTCTGAGAGTCGGCGACTGGTAGATATTGTTGGTAATCACGTCCTGACAGAAAGTCTCCGGACCGAGAATAAGAAGCTGCTCCTGCGGATCGCGGCCATCAAGGGCGGACTCCAGCTGGGAGATGAAGATGTCGGTCTGCCGGCTCTGGCTCAGGGAGCCAAACTTTTCATAAGGGTCGAAGTTGGGCTGTACTATCAGGGTCTTGAGCTTGGCCTCGGAGCGAGGGCTGAAACCATTCCAAATCAGTAGCGAGGCTACAGGAGGGAGGAAAAGCGTCAGCAGGGCAAAGAGCACCGCACCGATGCGAGCCACCTTGTTCCAAGCCTTCCAAAGCCCAGCCAGAGCACCGTTCAGGAGCAGAAAAAGGCTGAGATTCGCGAGCCATATCCAAAGTGAGCCTCCCAGCGTACCCGTAAACTCGTACCACTGGACAAGGTGGGTGCTTCGACCGAAAGCATTGCCCAGAGTCAGCCACGGCCAGGAAATGTCAACGAAGAAATAGCGTCTCTCCCAGGCTATCCACATCGCTGCAAGGAAAACATAAGGCAGCGCTCCTCCAAGACGCTTCTTGCTGAAGCGGAAAATCTCCCATACGAGGCTCATCTGGAAGGCATTCGCCACGATGGCGAAAATCCCGCCGCCGACAGTGGCATTGCAAACCCAGAAGGTAGTGGCTGCATTCCAGAGTACAAAGCAGCAGAACTGGCAGAGGCCGAAACGCCTGTATTTCAGCGTATCGGCGAGGCGGTCTGCGCAAAGCAGGGGCAGGAATGCCACGAGCGCCAGAAAGCCACTTCCGTCAACAAGCCACGGCAGGCTCAGCAGCACTGCCGAAAGAAGGGACAGGAGCCATATGGTCAAGCGGCCGGATTTCATATCTCATCAGGCATTTGCGCGCAATACTTTCGCCATTTATCCAAAAGCGCCGTCATATCGGACGGAATCTCCGAATCAAACTGAAGCCACTCCCTGGTGCCCGGATGAACGAAGCCAAGAGTCTTGGCGTGCAGGGCCTGGCGTGGACATATCTCGAAACAGTTCTGAATGAACTGCCGGTATTTTGCATAGATGGTTCCCTTGCGGATTTCGTTTCCGCCGTAGCGGTCGTCATTGAAGATAGGATGGCCGATCCGGGACATATGAACCCTGATCTGGTGGGTCCTTCCCGTCTCCAGCTTGCATTCCAGGAAAGTCACGAAGCCGAAACGCTCAAGTACCCTGTAATGGGTGACTGCTCTCTTACCCCGGTCCTCCTCCTCAAAGACCCTGAACTTCATCCTGTCATTTGGGTCCCTGCCGATATTTCCCTCGACCGTTCCTTCATCTTCCTTGACATCACCCCAAACAACGGTCACATAACGGCGTTCGATGCTGTGGTCGAAGAACTGGGCGGCCAGATTCAACTGACTGGCCTCATTCTTGGCGACTGCAAGCAGGCCACTGGTATCCTTGTCGATGCGGTGAACAAGGATTCCCATCCTCTCGTCCTCGGCCTCAGGGCCCTGTGAGATTCCAAGATGGTGGGAAAGGGCGTTTATCAGAGTCCCCTCATAATGGCCGTGTCCCGGATGCACGCACATTCCGGCCGGTTTGTTGACCACCAGCACATCATCATCCTCATAGACTATGTCAAGTGGAATGTCCTGCGGCAATATCTCCAGTCCCCTCCGGCGATATGGCATCACAAAACGGATGATGTCGCCCGGGCGCACGACGTAGTTGGACTTGACGACCTCGTCACCTATGTGCACATAACCCTCTTTGAGGGCCTGCTGGATGCGGCTACGGGAAGTGTCCTCAAGGTGAGAGGCCATATACTTGTCAATACGCATAGGCGTCTGGCCCTTGTCAACTTCAAGCCTGAAATGTTCGAAAAGTTCTTCTTCCATCCTCTATCTATTTCCGGAAGGGACCTTGCTAAGGTCGGTTGTAAGACTGAGCGTGACTTCCGTTCCCATAGTCACGGCCTCGCCTCCTGCTGACGGCCTCTGGGCATATACCACCGCGGCAACGGAATCGGCATAGCTGTGGACGCTTGAATCAAAGTTCAGGCGGCCCACGTTAAGGTAGTTCTCCTGAAGGGCGTCAACAGCGTGAAGATATTGGCGGCCGACGAGATTCGGCACGAAGGTCTCAGCGTTTTCGGCATTGATGCCGAGCACCAGGTTGACGCTTGACCCGCTTGTCACCTTCTTTCCTGCAGGCACGTCCCTGCCTCCCATCTGTTGCCGGAGCACGCAGTTTGAGGCGATATCGGGGATATAGACAAGGCGACCCAGGGACAGACCATTCCTCAGAAGTTCAGCCTTGGCCTGTTTGAGCGAGCTGCCGACAAGAGACGGCATTGTGACCTGAGCCGGCTTCACCGTATTGGTTGTCAAACGGATACGGCGACCCTTCTTGACCATCTCGCCGGGCTTGGGAGTCTGAAGATACACGGCTCCGGGCTTGAGGCGCCTGATATACATCGAGTCCGCTACGGTCACCCTGACACCCGATGCTGAAGCCAAATGATAGGCTTCATCGTAGGTGAGATTTGTAAAATCCGGTACCGGGAGGGTTTTATTGTGCTGGGTTGCGACAGAAAGCAGAAGATTCACCGAGACAACAAAGACCACGACGATTACTGCCGCAAGCAGAAGATTCCGCACTGCCCAGTGTGTTATGAATTCTTTGAATTTCATCATAAAGTAAAAAATATACCTTTGATTGACAAACAGATACCCAGGATGACGACTATGATGCCGGAGATTCGGCTTATCCTGTCAAGAGTCCGGGCACTGACGCGTATGAACTTATTAATCAGGATGGTTACAAGATTCCAGTACAGCATCTGGCCGCCGAAGACCGCCAGGATCAATGCCCAGGTCGGGCTCACGCGCTCCGGGCTGTCAAGACCGAAAGATGCGAGCAGGGCCATCATTACTGCCAGCGCGCCCAGGTTCGAGAGGGCTCCGGTGAAAGCCTGCAGTGCATAGCCAACCAGCGACATATTGCTCGGACCGCTGTAGCCGTCAAGTGTAGCGTGGGCCCGCATCATAATCAAGCCGACGCCTACTATCACGACACCTCCCAGACCGAGAATGAGGGTCTGATGGGCAGCCAGAACATCCTGAACAAGTGAGAGGGCGAAGAGACCTATAGCGGCGAAAATCGCATCTGCAAGCGAAGACCCCAGACCTGTCATCATACCGGCGGCACGTCCGGAACAGAGGGTCTTCTGGATAACTAATATCAGAATAGGCCCTACCGGCACGGCACAAATGGCTCCGGCCAACATCGCTTTCAGAATCTCGAACAACATAAGTTTACAAAGATAAGAAAAAGGCTGACCAAAATCAATTCGGTCAGCCTCAATAGTTTGATAATTGTTTAGCGCATCATTCCCGGGCGAGGGCCGCCGCCCATAGGCATTCGCGGCATACCGCCAGGCCCGCCCATCATACCTCTTCTGTTACCCATACTGCCGAAGCGCCAGGTGAAGGCGAGAATGACATAACGTCCGAGGGTGTTGTTGACAGTCTCGAGGTGATAGTTGGAATGGTCGGTGACGGTGAGGTTCTTCGACTGTCCGAGGATATCGGTGCCGCGCAGAGCGAGGGTGAAGTTGCCGAAGTTCTTGAGAATCTCGGCATTGAGGATGAACTGCGACGGCTGCTCTGAAGCATAACCGTTGTACCAGTTGTAGTTACCCTCCAATGACAGTTCCATACCGGCCAGATCCCAGTTCCACTCGATTTCTCCTCCGATAAGGTTGTTCCAGGTTGTAGTCTGGTCGGCAACGGTGGAGATTGAGTACCAGGACCTGTTTACCCTGGTGCTTCCCTGAAGGGATGCCTCGATGGCCTTGCCCCTGTAGATGAGGCGGAGGTTGCCGTTTGAGCTGAGGGTATTGGTAGTATTCTTTGCAATATGCTGGTCGTAATAAGTAGGATTGTTGAAGTTCTGGTAGAACTCCTCCATAAACTTGTAGAAACCGTCCTTGTCGTAAGTTGACATATCGATGTTGGTGCCCACATAAGAAGATCTGGTGCTCCAGTTGGCTCCAAGCCTTGCGCTCATCGAGAAATCAGACTTTCCGAACGGAATGCTCGCAAACATATTGAAGCCGGCATTTGCGGACATAGGGCCGTTGAACGGCATATTGTACTCGACGCCGTTGCTTCCTACCCACATAGTATTCACGATAGGATTCTGGGTGAAACCACCGTTGATGCGGATGTTGAACGAAGTGTACTTCTCCCTGTCCGAGAACCTGATGTCGGAATTGATGTTGTGTGAGAAGTATGGGGTCAGGTTAGGGTTACCGAAGCGTATGCTCAGAGGGTTTGAGTTGTCCGGTACAGGCATAAGCTGGCTTGTTGAAGGCTGGCTGGATGTTCCCCTGTAGAAGAAGCGGAAGTTGAGCTTGTCATTTGGCTCGCCGAAGAACATCACCTGAGGAGAGAAGTTCCACCTGTTGTCCGAATATTCCTTCGGAGCATACATACCCGTCGATGCATCGAAGCTTGTGGTGCTGTTGTAGGTGTAGTTCGGCATAGCCGACAGACCTATCTGAGCGTGATACTTGTCGTTCTGATAAAGAGCGTTGACACCGATTCTGTGCTCCGAACTAAGGTTGACAATCTTGTTGGAGTAGTTGTAGTCCATTACGCCTCCGTTGAGAAGGTCGTAGGTCTGCTTATCCGAAACCGACTTGATGTAGCTGTAGTTGTAAGAAGCCTGGATGTAGAAATTGTTTCCGAGAGGTTCGGTGTAGGTGAGATCAGTCCTGATGTTGTAGCTTTCCTGCAGGCTGTTTGAGGTCTGGTCGACTTTGATGGGAGGAGCTGCGGTACCGGTAGTATAATCGTTGGTTGTACTCTGGTTTATTTCATCAAGCTTGTTGTTGGAAATATTGAAGTTGACGTTGGCGGTCAGGGTACGTCCCGGGATGCCCAGCCTCTGGCGGAAGAGCAGGAAACCGTTTGCCGACACGCTCTTGTTGTTGCCGCTGGTCAGGCTGTTCGCGTCGTTGATCTTGTCGTTAAGGGTGTTGCGATAAGAATTGGTGGTATTGGTCTGGAGATATGAGCCGTTTCCGAAGTTGATATCCGGCTCAAAGAGGATTGAGGTGTTCTCCGAGAACTTGTGCTCGATACGCAAACCGATACGGTGACCTCCGGTCTTGGTGTTGCTCAGGCCTTCTGAATTAGAAAGGAGGTTGTAATCCTTGTAGTAAGAAATCTTGTCGCTGTTTTCGATGACATCGTTGTTGCTCCAGTTGAAGAAGTAGTTACCGCCCGCTTCCATCCTGTCGTCAAAAGCGTTTCCGGCCACATTCAGGCCCGCGCCGTAGCTGGTGGTCACACCATTGCGTCCGCCGAAGCCGCCGGAACCGCGGCCCATCATTCCTCGGCCGCCCATCATACCGCCCATCATACTCATTGCCCTGTTGTTGGCGCCGTTTCCGTTGGTATTGTTACCGTTAAGGATGAGGGTCACCTGGAGATTATCGGTAAACTTGGCAATCATAGCATTTCCCTGGTAGCGCACCTGGCTCTTTATCTCACTCTGGGACGGGAGGTCTGCACCTACGCCGGCCTGTACGTTTCCGATGAGACCCTGCATCATACCAGGCTGCACAGAGAGGTCGATGACAGTCTCTTCTTCGCCGTCATCAATGCCGGTGAACTCTGCCTGCTCAGACTTTTTCTTGATAACCTTGAGCTTATTGACAAGCTTTGCAGGAATATTAGTAGATGCAATTTGAGGATCGTTCAGGAAGAAGGTTTTGCCGTCAATCGTAATCTTTGATACGCTTTCTCCGTTGACGGTGATTGCTCCGCTTTCGGAAACCTCCACACCCGGAAGTTTCTTCAGCAGGTCTTCCAGCACATCATTGTCGTTGGTCCTGAAAGAAGACGCATTGTACTCGATAGTGTCTTTCTTGATAATCACCGGATTGCCCACAGCTGAGACCGAAGCGGCGTCAAGTTGCTGGGAATCAACGTGAAGTTTAAGTTCGCCGAGGTTGATATCCTCGTCTTTTACCTCAAGTTCGCGGGCGAGAGTGATGTAACCCAACAATTCAATCTTGAGGAGGTATTTGCCCTTACGCACAGACTCGATGGTGAAATCTCCGCTTTCAGAACTGAGCACGTACTTGGAAGGCTTGCTCACACCATCGCGGGTCAAGGACACTGTAGCGAAACCAAGTGGGTCCCCGTTGGATTCATCGAGAAGTTTCGCTGTAATCTTCTGTCCAAATGCCTCAGAACAGAAAAGAGACAAAAGGACGAAAAGTAAGAATTTGTTTTTCATCTTTTATTGAGTTATTTGATCCTGTCAGGATTTGCAGCGATGAACTTTTCCCAGGAATCTACCTTTCCTGCAGAAGCCAGAGGACTGGACAACTGGTAAAAATGGCACATGGCTAGAGAGAGAGCATCAGTCGCATCAAGAAATCTGTTTTCAATTTTGATGCCAAGAGTTTTCTGAACCATCAAAGAAACTTGCTCTTTTGATGCGGCTCCGTTGCCGCAAATAGCCATTTTTGCCTTTCGGGGAGCGTACTCATATACTTCTACGCCATATTTGAGCGCTGCCGCCATCGCTGCACCCTGGGCTCTTCCGAGTTTAAAAATCACTTGTGCATTTCTCCCGTAAAACGGAGATTCTATCGCCAAGTCGGAAGGCTGGTACAGTTCACACAAGGCGCTGACCTTGTCTCCTATCACTTTGAGCTTTTCATAGGGAGATTCTATCCGCCTCAGATCCAACACACCCATATCCACATAATGCGCCTTTCCCGACGCATCCACACGCACAATCCCGAAACCAAGGATATTGGTTCCGGGATCTATGCCTAATATGGTTTTTGCTTCCTTAATCAATGATGTCAAAACCTGTGTACGGACGGAGAATCTCAGGGATTACGATGCCATCCGGAGTCTGATTGTCCTCCAGGAGTGCAGCCACGACGCGAGGGAGGGCAAGCGAGCTGCCGTTCAGAGTGTGGGCAAGCTGGGTGGCTCCGTTTTCATCGCGATAGCGCAGGCGGAGGCGGTTGGACTGATAGGTCTCGAAGTTGGAAACGGAAGAAATCTCAAGCCAGCGGCCCTGGGCTGCAGACCAGAGTTCGAAGTCATAAGTGATGGCTGAGGTAAATGACATATCGCCACCGCACAGACGGAGTATCCTGTATTTGAGACCGAGTTTGTTGACTATACCCTCAACATGTGCAACCATCTCATCCAGAGCCTTATAACTATTTTCAGGCTTCTCAACTCTCACAATCTCGACCTTATCGAACTGGTGGAGGCGGTTGAGTCCGCGCACATCCTTGCCGTATGATCCGGCCTCGCGGCGGAAGCAAGGAGTATAGGCAGTAAGCCTCTGAGGTATCTGGTTCTGATCGAGAATAACGTCACGGAAGATATTGGTCACAGGGACTTCAGCCGTAGGGACGAGATAGAAGTCGTCAAGGGTGGCGTGGTACATCTGGCCCTCCTTGTCAGGCAGCTGGCCTGTACCGAAACCGGAATCTTTGTTGACCAGCACAGGCGGCTCAACCTCCTTGTAACCAGCCTCGGTGTTGCAGTCGAGGAAGAAGTTGATCAAGGCGCGCTGAAGCTTTGCTCCCTTACCCTTGTAAACCGGGAAACCGGCGCCGGTGATCTTCACGCCGAGGTCGAAGTCAATGATGTCATATTTCTTGGCGAGCTCCCAATGCGGCAGGGCATCTGCAGGGAGGGAAACCTCCGGTCCTCCCATCTTCACCACCTCGTTGTCCTCTGCGCCCTTGCCTTCCTTGACCAGACTGCAAGGGATGTTTGGCAGCAGCACGAGGTTTGCCTCAAGTTCCTTTCCTGCCTCCTCCATACGTGCAAGCATAGAAGTCGACTGCTCCTTGAGAGCGGCCACCTCAGCCTTGGCGGTTTCAGCATCCTGCTTGAGGCCCTGCTTCATCAGGACACCAATCTTGGAAGCGAACTGCTTCTGCTGTGACAGGAGTGCGTCACTCTCGGTCTGGAGCTTGCGGCGGAGCGCATCGAGCTCGAGGACCTTGTCAACTATTGGACGGGCATCGAAATTCTTGATCTTCAGCTTGTCGACGACTGCCTGCGGATCGTCTCGGAGCATTTTGAGTGTAAGCATATTGCTGTAGATTTGTTGTTGTCAAAGAAAGAAAGGACCCACACTCATCTCGAAGTGCAAGTCCTTTCTCGAATTCAGGCTCCCCCGAGATTAGTTCTCAAAAGGGATTACCGAAACATAAGACTTATTCTCTCTCTTGCGGGTGAACTTTACAGTACCGTCGATGAGAGCATAGAGGGTGTGGTCCTTGCCCATTCCGACGTTCTTGTCAGGATTGTGGACTGTACCCCTCTGACGGACAATGATATTGCCGGCTTTAACTACTTCGCCGCCGAATTTCTTGAGACCAAGCCTTTTGCTTTGCGACTCACGACCGTTCTTTGAACTTGATTGACCTTTTTTGTGTGCCATAACTCTTAAGCGATTTCGTTAATTTTAATCTTGGTAAGCTTCTGACGGTGACCGTTGAGCTTCTGGAAGCCCTTGCGGCGAATCTTCTTGAATACAAGAACCTTGTCAGCCTTTACATCATCTTCGAGAACAGTAGCCTTCACGACTGCGCCCTCAACATAAGGAGTTCCGACCTTAACAGCCTCTCCGTCAGCGACGAGAAGCACCTTGCCGAACTCAACATCAGCACCCTTGGCATCGGCGAGCCTCTGCACAAAGATTTCGTTGCCAGCCTCTACTTTGAACTGCTGGCCTGCAATGTCAACGATTGCGTACATTTACTAAAACTTGTTTAAAGTTCGGACCGTAAGCGCCCACCGCAACAAGGGTGGATCTTGTCAAGCTTAGCGGCCATCTATAATTCGGACCGCGAAAATACACAATAATATTCAGACTGCCAAATATTTTATTATTTTTGCCTTTAACAAAACTGTTACCTATGGACAACACCTTCAGTTACGACAAACCTGTCACCGGAAAGCATTTCATTGGCCGCAAGACCGACGTCGCCGTCCTTTCCAACCTCATCCGCTGCAGGGAGAACATCGTCATCTACGAGCCTCCGAAAAGCGGCAAGATGTCTCTTATCCAGCAGAGCCTCTTCGGCCTGAAGAAAGAGCTGCCCTTCGTATGCTGCGAACTCAACCTGTTCAATATCCGCAGCACTGCAGACCTGATCAGGCGCTATGCCGACGCGGTTATGCGAAGCCTGTTCAACACGCCCTCCGAGTACTCCGGAGCCGTAACCCGCCTGCTTCCCGGCACCCATTTCATCTTCGACCCGGAGCAGTACCAGATGCGGGGGCGCATCTGCTCGCTCAATTGGGAGTGGGACGAAAAGGACCTTGAAGCGGCCATTAGCCTCCCTTGGCGCGCCGCCGAAGACAAGTCCACCAGGATAATAGTACTCCTCAGGGAATTCCAGAATGTAATGTTCACCGAAGACGGCGAGCAGATTATCCACCTGCTGGAGAAGTTCCTCCGGGAAGGCAGTTCTTCCGAGCCGGCAGTGAACTTCATCTTTATGGGCTCGGCCGTCAACGCTATGGACGAGATCTTCAGGCAGCGCAAGTTCTTCTTCCGTCAGGTCGAGAGGGTAAGGCTCTCAACCATCGACCCCAAGGAAATCATCGAGCACATAGTCAAAGGTTTTCAGACCAGCGGCAAGGTGATCAATTCAGAGCTGCTCAACGGAGTCTGCCGCCTGTTCAGGAACAACATCTGGCACATCAACCACTTCGCCTCGGTATGCGACTCTCTGACAAGAGGTTACATACTTGAACCCGTAATGACAGAAGCGCTCAACACGATGATTTCCACATTCACACCAACGTATTGCGAGATGATGGACAACCTCACCGGCTACCAGGTTTCGCTGCTGAAAGCCATAGCCGAAGGATATACCAAGATCAGCACAAGTGAAGTCATAGAGAAATACGGGCTCAACTCCTCGGCAAACGTGCGCCGTCTCAAGGATGCCCTGTGCAAGAAAGAAATTATATCCTTTGACGACAACGACAGGCCTTACATACTTGATCCTCTCTTCGAGTACTGGGTATGCCGCTGCTATTTTGAAATCCCAGTCAGATAAGCGATATGAAAAAGAGAATAGCCATACTTACCGGAGCCGGAGTCAGCGCAGAAAGCGGCATCGGCACATTCAGGGACAACGGAGGTTTATGGGACAGATACGATCCTATGACCGTTGCCTCGGACGAAGGCTGGAGAAGGAACCCCTCTCTGGTGCTCGAGTTCTACAACAAACGCCGCCTCGAGCTCAAGGGCGCAAAGCCCAACAAGGCCCACCTTCTGATTGCCTCTCTCGAGAAGGAATACAATGTGGATGTCATCACCCAGAACGTGGATAATCTCCACGAACGGGCAGGCTCCACCCACGTCATACATCTCCACGGCGAACTCACCAAGATACGCCCGGAAAACTGCTGCAACGAAAGGGACAACTATAGCGAGCGAAGCGTCATAGACATAGGCTATGATGAAGTCCGGCTCGGAGACAAGGCTCCGAACGGCGCCCAATACAGGCCGCACATAGTCTTCTTCGGCGAAGCCGTCCCGAAACTTGAGAGGGCAATCGAGCTCGTGAGCAGGGCAGACATCGTGCTCATCGTAGGAACCTCACTCCAGGTCTATCCTGCGGCAGGCCTGTACCGATACGCACCCGACGGGTCTCCGATATACATCATTGACCCGTCGGACGTAAAGGTTCCCGACCCGCGACTCCACCACATTCGCGAAGTCGCCACGGTCGGGATGGAAAAATTCATTGAGCTTCTCTAACGCGGACTACTCAACCTTCGGAAGTTTAGCAAGGCTGGCGGCGATGTCCTCATCCGTAGGAATGACATCTGACATAGTGCCGTCATTGTAGCTTGCATAGGCAGCGAGATCGAAATAGCCTGTACCGGTGAGACCGAAGAGGATGGTCTTCTCCTCACCTGTCTCCTTGCACTTGAGGGCTTCGTCAATGGCTGCGCGGATGGCGTGGCTGCTCTCAGGAGCAGGGAGGGTACCTTCCACACGGGCGAAGAGCTGTGCAGCCTCGAAGACTGATGTCTGCTCGACAGCCCTTGCCTCGAAGAGGCCGTCTGCGTAGAGCTGAGAGAGGATGGTGCTCATACCGTGGAAGCGGAGACCGCCGGCGTGGCTTGCAGAAGGGATGAACTGGCTGCCGATGGTGTACATCTTGGCGAGAGGGCAGATCATACCTGTATCGCAGAAGTCATAGGCGAACTTGCCGCGGGTGAAGCTTGGGCAGGAAGCCGGCTCGACCGCAATCACCTTGTAATCAGCCTCTCCACGAAGCATCTCACCGATGAATGGGGATGCGAGACCTCCGAGGTTTGAACCGCCGCCGGCGCAGCCGATGACGATATCAGGCTTGATGTCATACTTCTTCATTGCAGCCTGGGCCTCGAGACCGATGATAGTCTGGTGGAGGAGCACCTGGTTGAGCACTGAACCCAGCTCATACCTGTAACCCTCCTGGGTAACGGCTGCCTCAACAGCCTCCGAGATAGCACAACCGAGGCTTCCGGTGGTGTCAGGGAACTCGGCAAGAATCTTCTTTCCAACTTCAGTGGTATTGCTTGGAGAAGGGGTAACCTTCGCTCCGTAGGTCCTCATAACCTCGCGACGGAAAGGCTTCTGCTCATAAGAGCACTTCACCATATACACCTGACAGTCAAGGCCGAAGTATGAGCAGGCCATGCTCAAGGCTGTTCCCCACTGACCGGCTCCGGTTTCTGTGGTTACGCCCTTGAGGCCCTGAGCTTTTGCATAGTAGGCCTGTGCGATGGCAGAGTTGAGCTTGTGGCTGCCGGAGGTATTGTTTCCTTCGAACTTGTAGTAGATCTTTGCCGGAGTGCCAAGAGCCTCTTCGAGGAAATATGCCCTGACAAGTGGAGAAGGACGATACATCTTGTAGAACTTGAGCACTTCTTCCGGAATATCAACGAAACGGGTATCGTTGTCAAGCTCCTGTCTAACAAGCTCCTTGCAGAAGATAGGTTCCAGTTCTTCCGCCTTCAGAGGCTGGAGTGTCGCAGGGTTGAGCAGCGGTGCGGGCTTGTTCTTCATATCCGCACGTACGTTATACCACTGGGTAGGAATCTCATCTTCTTTAAGATAGATCTTGTAAGGAATTTTCTTGTCCATAACTTTAAATTATTGATAGTTGATTAAAATGATTTTCACAAAAAAGCCCGACCTTTGACCGGCCGGGCTATATATGACATATACACATAGGTTCAACACCTACCACGACCGATCAAGTTGAAGTAAGTGCCACCACCAATATTTGTTTACATTCATCATACTTGTGCAAACTTAGCATTTTGAAATTTGATTTGCAAATTATTTTTAAATATTTTTGCATATAAACTAAGACACCATACATATGGAAAATAAAGGATCTTTCTATTCCGGAGCGTTCATTATGGCAGGACTCATCGTCCTTGGACTTATGCTCCCGCTTACTGCAAAAGTAGTCCGCTCATTCGAAAGGACTGTTGCGGTCAAGGGTCTCTGCGAGATGGAGGTCAAGGCCGACAAGGTAATCTGGCCCCTGGTCATTAAAGTGGCCGGCGACGACCTTCAGTCATTGTATGCCCAGGTCAATGCCAAGAACAAGATACTTGCCGATTTTCTCGCCAACGGCGGCATCCGCCCGGAGGAAATCTCGACAACTATGACCAGCAGCGACAAGATGACGCTCGAATACAACAACGACAGGGCAAACCGCTACATTCTCACCTCGATTATGACCGTATGCACCGACAAGGTGGACGAAGTTTTAGCCCTGCAGGCCCGCCAGAGCGAACTTCTTGCCAAGGGCGTACTACTCATTCAAGACGACTGGAACAACAAGACTATCTTCAGTTTCGAGGGTCTGAATGACATCAAACCCGGTATGATCGAGAAGGCCACGGCCAATGCCAGAGCCTCGGCCGAAAAGTTCGCCCAGGATTCCAACAGCCGACTCGGCAAGATCAAGAACGCTTCCCAGGGCAGCTTCTCAATCACCGACCGCGACGCCAACACCCCTTCAATCAAGACTGTAAGGGTGGTGACAAGCGTCAGCTATTATCTCAGCAACTAGCTAAAACAAAAGAATATAGCCCAAAGACACGAGGCTTATCGTTATCCAGAGGAGCACCCCCTGGACGAGGGGTTTGAGTCCTACCGCCTTGAGCGTCTGGCGTGTAAGCGAAGCTCCGATGAAGAAGAGCGAGAGGGTGATGGCCTGTTTGGCAATCGCGCTTATGGTTTTCGAAAGCGCTGCCGCCCCAGGCGCAAAGCCTCCCATCAGCGTGGTATTCGAAAGAACATAGGTGTTCAGCAGTATTGCTGCGATAAACCAGAGGATAAAGGTCGGAACAGCCTTCCACACCGGCTGCCTGCCACCCTTGCCTGAAAGTTCCGCCTTGAAAAAGAAGGGACTGATAACCGCAAGAACCACTATCCAGAGGGCCCTGGTGAGCTTGACGGTTGTCGCAACCTCGAGCGCTGATACGCCCTGGGAGGCAACGAGCTCAGGATGAAGGGCATCATAGGCTGCGCCAGCGCCCACCACGGAGCTGGTGTCGTGGATGGCAATGGCCGCCCACATTCCAAAATCTTTCATCCCCATACCGAGGGCGTCGCCTATCAGGGGGAAAACGATGAGCCCGACGGCATTGAGGATGAAGACAACGCCAAGGGCAACCGACATCGATTCTGCCCTGGCCTTGATAACCGGCCCCACGGCAGCAATCGCCGAACCGCCGCAGATGGCGGTTCCAGACGAAATCAGATAACTAGTCTGCTTGTCCACCTTGAGGAGTTTGCGGCCGAGAATGTAACCTGCCAGAAGGGTGCCGAATACGCTGAAAATAGTAAACAGCATACCCTCAGAGCCCGATTTGAGAGCCTCATTGACATTCATTCCGAAGCCCAGACCGATAACCGAATACTGAAGAAGCTTCTTGGACATCTTCTTGTTGAATTCCGGAAAAGCCGGCCCGAAAATCAG
This sequence comes from Bacteroidales bacterium, assembly GCA_016295245.1. Classification (GTDB taxonomy): domain Bacteria; phylum Bacteroidota; class Bacteroidia; order Bacteroidales; family UBA932; genus Cryptobacteroides. The sequence goes on from JAEDLO010000002.1 coordinate 32,100, forward strand.
GGCGAAAGCAAGGCCGCTCAAAAGGGCGAGCGGAGAGCTCACCCAACGACCCCAGGCCTGCAGGCCGGGAATCATATCCAGCACCAGACCTGATGAAAGCAGCACCAGGAGAAATATGTAAACGATGTTCTTTACCTTATTCATAGATTATTTGTTTTGACTTCGGTAGTCTCGTGGTGAGACACCCGTCACGCGTTTGAAATATTTGCCGAAAAGGGATTGGCTCATAAAGCCCATAGTGTCGCTGATCTGCTCGATAGTCATCATCGAACTCCTGAGCAGGGCCTTGCTCTCCGCTATCACAAAATCGTCAATCATCTCAAGCGCCGGTTTTCCGGTAGTTTCCTTGACCGATTGCGACAGGTACTTCGGGGTGATGCAGAGCTTGTCTGCATAGAAGGCCACCGACCTCTCCTTCCGGTAGTTCTGCTTCACCAGGTCGAAAAATCTGCGTGTGATGTTTTCGCTTCTTGAGAGCACCTTTTCCTTAGAGCGCAGCGGATGGTTCAGGGCAAAACCATAAAAGAGAGTAAGGGTCATATGCCTCGCTGTTTCGAGTCTGTAGGGAGAATCCGTCATCTTCACCACATTCCACAACAGATAATTGAAGGCGATAATCGTCTTGCTCTGTCCCGTGAGAGGAAAAACCGGATTCTGCATAATCTGTGAACGCAGCACCCCATACATATTGGACTCTGACAGAATATTGTCGGTCAGCTGCTTGGACAACATAATCACATCCATCCTTGCCGATTCGCTGATGTTACCCTGCTTGACTATCATCCCTTCGAGATAAATCACCATACAAGGGGCCTGGATATGGTAATCCGTCATATTGATGGAAACATCCACCGTACCGCTTGTAAAGAAGAAAGCCGTGGTTGCATTGGCTATGTACGGTTCATTGTCCGCCACCCAGAAGTCGTCAGCGTCAAGCAGCAGCATATCATTGCCGATACGCCTGTCTTCGGGTATGTCGAGGGAAAAATAATCTCTCTTGAAATAGCGTTTGTTCATTGGTGCAAATATCGCATAAATTAGAATGAATCACTAATTTCTTTTGAAGAATTCTGTAAATTGTGCGAAAAAATGCGACATAAAAGCCTGTTTCGAAGAAAAATGGGAGATACTTTTGCAGACGTGTACTAAAACCTGCCTTATGAACAGCAACATCAAGACCCTAGAGGATCTTTACAATTACGCGACAAGTACGTACTCAAACCAAACCCTGAATCGCACTTGTGACAGTGAAGCCGGATACAGTTTCGAGTCTTTCCGTCACAGGTGCGAAAAATTGTCTGACCTGCTTTCACTCTATGGAGTAGGAGCAGACGCCAAAGTCGCAATCTATGCAAGCGGCCAGGTCAACTGGTCCCTTGCCTTCTTCACTGCAGTTGCGCACGGGCGCATCGCAGTTCCGATTCTTCCCGACTTCAGCGGCAGCGAGGCCGGCCACGTGCTTGCCCACTCGGGCAGCAGGGTGCTCTTCGCTTCATCCAGGCAGCTCGCAAAGCTAAGCCAGGATACCATCAAGGCCCTTGACCTTGTAATCAGCATCGAGGACCTCCAGATTGTCAGTGTCGGCGCCAACGGCAACGCTTCCGAGGTTGCAAAGACACGCCCTCAGACCGATCCGTACAGCCCTGCTGCAATCATCTACACTTCAGGCACTACCGGAGACGCGAAGGGCGTCGTGCTCACCCACAACAACTTCCTTGCGAACGTGCGCGCGGCAGAAAAGATTTACCGCATCGGCACCGAGGACGTGATGCTCTCCATCCTGCCTCTGGCCCACGCCTACGAGCTCAGCCTCGGAATGCTTTACCCTTTCAGTATGGGTGCAAGCGTATGCTACATCTCGAAAACCCCGAGCCCGAGCTACCTTATGAAGGTGATGCAGGACGTAAGGCCTACCGCTATGCTGACCGTGCCGCTCATCATCGAGAAGGTTTACAAAGGCACCATCCTGCCTATGATTCGCAAGAGCCCGAGCCTCAGCTGGCTTGACCGCCACGCCCACACCCTGCTTTGCCGCATCATCGGGAAGAAGATGATCAAAACTTTCGGCGGCCGCCTGCGCTTCTTCGGCATCGGCGGAGCCAAGCTCGACGTCGATGTGGAGCGCTTCCTCTACGCCGCCCGCTTCCCTTATTACATAGGTTACGGCCTCACCGAATGCGCACCGCTGCTGTCAATCTGCAGCTATCTTGACACCGTTCCGGGCTCAATCGGTTTCCCTATCGACGGCGTCAGCCTGCGTCTGGACAATGTCAACCCAAGCACCGGCGAGGGAGAAATCATCGCCAAGGGTCCGAACATTATGCCTTGCTACTACAAGGACGAGGTGCGCACCCTCAAGGCCTTCAACCGCGAAGGATGGTTCAGAACCGGAGACCTTGCAGTCGTCGACAAAGAGGGACGCTATGCCATCAAAGGTCGCCTGGGCAATATGATTGTCGGCGCTTCGGGTGAAAACATCTACCCTGAAGAAATCGAAAAGGTAGTCAAGGAAATCCCTGACGTGGAGGATGTAATCGTGGTTTACAGACGCAATGGCCTGGTCTGCCTGGTCCGCGCCGCCGACAGCCTCTTTGACTTCTCCAAGGCCCAGACCGACGAGGCGACCCTCAAGGCCCTCAACAAGTTCAAGACCAGCGTAATGGACTATGTAAACAAAAGAGTAAGCGTGGCGTCCCGTATCAGCAAGGTCGAGATGATGACCGTACCTTTCGAGAAAACCGCCACGCTTAAGATCAGAAGATTCCTTTACGTGTCCCAGTCACCGTCAATCTGATACGAAACCCTTGGCGGTAAGGAACTCCCAAACCCTGTCAAGGTAAGTATAACTACCGGTGCCTTCGGATGCATAATGCATAAAGGTATGTTTCCTCAGAGCGAGGGTATGCAGGTCAGACTGTATTCCCATCGCTCTCATTTTTTCCCATACCTTCACAGAATTCATTGCCGCATAAGGATCGGCATCGCCGTGGACGAAGACCATAGGAGCGGTGTCGAGGTCAAATGAGAACTCAGGCGCGATGATGTCGCTGTCGAGGTTGCCTCCATTCTTGTTGCCGCCGTCAATTCCGTCGCTGAGAACATAAGCCGGGTAGATGCCCACGCCCCACTGCACATTGCAAGGCAGTTTGTCGATGTCGTCAATCGGCAGATAAGACTGGTGGCGCGAAGACGTTACGCCCATAAGGCTCAGGTGGCCGCCGGCGCTGAAGCCCATCACGCCTATCCTGTTCGGGTCGAGGCCGCGCTCTGCAGCCTGGCTGCGCACAATCCTGATCACCCTCTGGATATCCTGCCAGGCGGTAGTATGCTTGTCAAGCCCGCCTTCAGGACGCGGCGCGCGGTGGTTGACGGTCACCACGGTCATTCCCTTCGAATTGAGGTAGCGCCTTGCCGGAGCGGCCTCATAGTTGTCAGGGTTATTGCGCACATAGGCGCCACCGGACCAGAGAATCTGGATAGCCCTGGTCTTCAGCTCGGCAGGGATGTGCCACTCAAGATAAGGTACATTCTGGCTTTCCCTGAAATCAGGAATCCTGCCTTCCGGCCACACCGGCTGCTTGATGTACTGCGCGCGGTCAGCGTCGGAAGTGAAGCGGTCCATAATATCTATCTCCTCCCCTACCGGGCCGAGGAAGCCCATCTGGCGGAGGAACTCCACGCCGCGCTCCAAGCCGAAAGCGCCGTGTGGCTTATCGGCGTATAGATGTAGTTCAGCAGGAATGCCACGCTTGCGCAACTCCCTGTAAACCAAGGTAGAGCCGTTTGGAGTATAAGGATCCTTGCCTCCGTGGTGGAGGCTCATAGGACAGGTCTTTTCGTCAAACTTGAAAACATCGCTCAGGGCTACGTCAGTGCCATAACCGTCCCTGATGGCAGGGGTGCCGGTTTCGCCGTCGGTGGTCACGTATGCAGGCGCATTGACGATGGCCCAGTTGATATGACAAGGGATGTCATCGAGCTTGTCCACCTTCTCATAAGCCGGAGTCTGCGAGTTCGTGGCAAGAAGAAGCGCGAGGTGGGAACCTGCCGACATCGAGATGGTGCCGATCTTCTCGGGATCAAAGCCGCGTTCTGCGGCCTGGCTGCGCACAAGACGCACGGCTCTCTGGCCGTCTTCCCAGGCAGTCTGGTAGATAGGAAGGCCTTCAGGACGAGGTGTGCGGTACACAAAATTCACGCACTGAACACCCTGGGCAGTGAGAGTCTCATTCCACTCTTTGATGAGCCTCATATCGCAGCAGCACATATAACTACCTCCCGAGATGAGTATCATACAGCTGCCGTTTGGATTCGCAGGAGCGTCGTACCATTCGAGGTAAGCCACCCTGTTGTCATCGGCGCGGAAGCCCTTCGCGGACACTTCAGAGGTCATCGCAGCAATCTGATGAGCCTGCCTGTGCGGCATCTTGCCCTCAGGCCATACATACTGCCTTTCAATCGCAAGCGCACTGAGCTGCAGGCAGCAAAGAAGCAAAAAAGCAAGAAAACGTCTCATCTTCTGGCCGCTTTAAGTTCGGCAAGCTTGACCATACCCACCCAGACCAGACTGATGACAAGCGACATCGCCGTGCCGGTGGTGAGCATCTCGTGGAGCATCACCTCAGCCCCGCCCTCAACGGTCAACGCCGTAAAGAAAGGGAAAGACCAGCTGAGTTCTCCGCTGATTATGTGATCCACTATGAGCATTACGCTTCCGCCCCAGAGCATCTTCTCGAGAGTCGGGAGCTGACGAAGATAGAATGAAGATTCAGGCTTGCTGATTTTCTTGGTATTGGCTTTTCTGACGACCGTAGTCACTACGGCCTGAGCCAGGGGAATGATAAAGCAACACATATCTTTTTTTATTATTGGTTTTCGTCTATTCATACAAATATAGCAAATCATTGCAGATTAGAAATAAATTACTACCTTTGCATCCGCAAAAAGAAAGAACAAAGAAAAAGGAGGTGATTTAGAGCATGATTATCGTACCAGTAAAGGAAGGAGAGAACATTGAGCGCGCGCTCAAAAAGTTCAAGAGGAAGTTCGAGAAGACCGGCGCAATCCGTGAGCTTCGCGCCCGCAAGAATTTCGAGAAGCCTTCTGTAAAGCGTCGTATTGCCAAGATGAAGGCAATCTACGTACAGCATCTGCGTCTCGAGGACGAGCAGTAATCGTCCCGCACCTTATTTTCTTCAACCAGAGGTCGACTGAACAGGGTCGGCCTCTTGTTTTTTTATGAGCTCCGCAGCGACAGCAGCTTGCCTCTGAGAGGACTCCGCTCACTTCGAGGGCCAGTCAGAGGGGCGCGCGCTGGCGGATGCCCCGCCCTTTCCCGACGTTAGCCCCGCGTCTCCGCCGGCATCCGCCGGGCAGCGTAAAAAAAAGAGGACACATACCTTGCAAGAAGCAGCGGAATGCATCCTCTTTTCGAGTGCGGGTGAAGGGAGTCGAACCCATACGCCGAAGGCACCAGATCCTAAGTCTGGCTTGTCTACCAATTTCAACACACCCGCGTAGGGATTGCAAAGATAAATATTTTTCGCCAAAAACAAGAAGACGGCCCCGGCAAAGAATCGAGGCCGTCCGTCTTATAATAATCAAATCAATTACTCGAAGAGTTTGTTAACCTGAGCGTAAACATTCTCTGCGGTGTAGCCGAGCTTCTCGTCGAGCACCTTGTAAGGAGCTGAGAATCCGAATGATTCAAGACCCCAGATAGTACCCTCTGACTCAGGAACGAGGCCGAGAAGGTTTACAGGCAGACCGGCGGTCATACCGAACTTCTTGACACCTGCAGGGAGAACGCTCTGCTGGTACTCTTTGCTCTGGAGGCGGAAGAGGCCCTCTGAAGGAACGCTGACGATGCGTACCTTCTTGCCGTCCTTGCGAAGCAGCTCGGCGCCTGCAACCAGAGTAGAAACCTCAGAACCGGTGGCAACGAGGATGACGTCAGGATTCTCGTCCGAACCTGCAACGACATATCCTCCCTTGGCAACATTGCTGTAATCGTTGCCCTCAGGGAGATTGTTGATGTTCTGGCGTGAAAGAATGAGAGCAGTAGGAGTAGAAGTATTCTCCATTGCGAGAGCCCAGGCCTCGGTGGTCTCCTTTGCATCAGCAGGACGGAGAACAAGGGTAGAAGGCTTTCCGTGATGGTTCTTGAGCTTCTCCATAAGACGGATCTGTGCCTCCTGCTCTACAGGCTCGTGGGTAGGACCGTCCTCACCTACGCGGAATGCATCGTGGGTCCAGATGAACTTGACAGGAAGCTCCATCAGAGCTGCCATACGAACGGCTGGCTTCATATAGTCAGAGAATACGAAGAAGGTACCGCAAGCAGGGATGACACCACCGTGGAGGGCCATACCTATACAGCAGCAAGCCATAGTAAGCTCTGAAACGCCGGCCTGGAAGAATGCGCCTGAGAAGTCATCCTTCGCAAGAGCCTTGGTCTTCTTGAGGAAGCCGTCAGTCTTGTCCGAGTTCGAAAGGTCTGCAGATGCGCAAATCATATTAGGAACCTGCTCTGCGAGAACAGACAGACAAGCTGCGGATGCGCTGCGGGTAGCGTCATTGTCCTTCTGGACACACTTGCTCCAGTCGATCTTCGGAGCCTTGCCGCTGAACCACTCAGCCTGGAGGGCTGCCTTCTCAGGGTTGGCCTCGGCCCAGGCCTTCTCCTCCGCGTAGCGCTCTGCGCAGATGGTCTCAAGCTCGGCTGCGCGCTTTGCATAGAGGTCCTTCACATCGTCGAAGATCTGGAACGGATTCTGAGGATCGCCGCCGAGGTTCTTTACGGTATTTACGAAAGCGTCACCGCCGAGAGGTGCGCCGTGAGTCTTGCAGTTGGCCTCATAAGAGCTACCGTCTGCCTTGAGGGCGCCCTTGCCCATAATGCACTTGCCGATAATCAGCGAAGGCTTGCCCTTCACCTTCTGGGCTGCCTCGATGGCGCTGCGAATCTGGGCGGCGTCATTTCCATTGATCTCGAACACCTCCCAACCGAGGGCGCGGTACTTGGCTGCGGTATCCTCGTTGAGGACTTCCTTGGTCTCGGTAGAGAGCTGGATGTCGTTGGAGTCATAGAACATAATGAGGTTGTCGAGGCCCAGGACAGAAGCGACGCGAGCGCCACCCTGGCTGATCTCTTCCTCGATACCGCCATCAGAGATGTATGCGTAGATGGTCTCCTTCTCGAAAGAAGGGTTGCCGGTGTGAGCTGCAAGGAACTTTGCTGCGATAGCGGCGCCTATTGCGAAAACGTGGCCCTGTCCGAGAGGACCTGAGGTATTCTCAACACCGCGGAAGATGTCAAACTCAGGGTGGCCCGTGGTAGGAGAGCCCCACTGACGCAGAGCTGCAAGCTCATCGAGAGTGTACTTTCCGGCGAGGCAGAGCTGTGCGTACAGCATAGGTGCCATATGGCCCGGATCGAGATAGAAGCGGTCGCGTGCTGCCCACGCAGGATTCTTAGGGTCGTACTTTAGATACTCAGAATAGAGAACGTTGATGAAGTCGGCTCCGCCCATAGCTCCGCCAGGGTGGCCTGATTTTGCCTTCTCAACTGCAGCTGCGGCAAGAATTCGGATGTTGTCCGCAGCGTGGTTAAGCACATTTATCGGATTGGCCATAAAACAATAGTTTAATTTTTTTGATTCACGAAGTTAATGATTTTTCGTCAAACATCAATATCTTTGTAAAGATAAGAAATAACACCGACGAACTTATGATCGAAATTATTCAGGTCAACATCAACGGACAGGACAAACCGGGACTCGTATCCGCCTTTTCGTCCATACTTGCAAAGTATTCAGCTTCAATTCTGGACATAGGACAGTCCAACATCCACCAGTCCCTCACGCTCGGTATCCTTTTCCTTACCGACCAGGAAAAATCCGGCTTCATTATGAAGGACCTGCTCTTCAAGGCCTCTGAACTCGGCGTTCAGATACGTTTCTCGCCGGTCGAGAGAAACGCCTATGACGAATGGGTGGCTCGTCAGGGAAAGAACCGCTACATCATCACCCTGCTGGGACGTTGCGTAACGGCACGCAACATAGCCGAGGTCAGCGAGGTCATCTTCAAATACGGAATGAACATAGATATGATCCGAAGGCTTACGGGACGTATGCCTCTGGAAAAAATCTACGACACCACTCTGAGCAAATCCTGCATCGAGATTTCAGTTCGAGGGAGCCTCAGCGCCGAAATGCGAACCGCCCTCCAGAACGACCTGCTCAACCTCCCTACCCCGGGACTTGACGTATCCTTCCAGAAAGACGATATCTACCGCCGCTCGCGCCGCCTGATATGTTTCGATATGGACTCAACCCTGGTGCACGCCGAGTGCATCGACGAACTCGCGGAGCGCGCGGGAGTCGGCGCCCAGGTCAAGGCAATCACCGAAAGTGCGATGCGCGGAGAGATCGACTTCCGCGAAAGCTTCACCCGAAGGGTCGCCCTGCTCAAGGGCCTCGATGCTTCGGTGATGGAGGACATCGCCCGCAAACTCCCTTACAATGAGGGACTTGAGAGAATGATGAGCGTACTGAAGACAGTCGGCTACAAGACGGCCATCCTCTCCGGAGGTTTCACCTATTTCGGCAAGTACCTCCAACAGAAATTCGGCTTCGACTACGTCTATGCCAATGACCTGGAAATCGAGGACGGAAAGCTCACCGGCCGCTATCTTGGTGACATCGTGGACGGCAATCGCAAGGCCGACCTGCTCAAGCTCCTCTGCCAGGTGGAGGGCATCAACCTCGCGCAGGCAGTAGCGGTGGGTGACGGAGCAAATGACCTGCCGATGATTTCGCTCGCCGGTCTGGGCATCGCCTACCACGCCAAACCGAAAGTCAAGGCAAACGCCTCACAGTCAATCTCTTCCATTGGGCTTGAAGGCGTACTCTACTTCCTCGGACTGAAAGATTCTCAGCTCGGCAGATAAATGGACAAAAAGCAGATACGCCGGGAAATGAGGCGGCTTGAGGAAGAACTTGCCGCGAGCGGCAGCGCCGCACTCCGCTCGGAAGAGATCTTCCGCCAGGTCGAGGCCCTGCCCGAATTCCGCACTGCACGCACCATTCTTGCCTATATGTCGCTTCCCGGCGAAGTCCAAACCCCTGCTGCAATCAAGCGCTGGGCGGAGTCCAGGCGCATCGCCATCCCGCGCGTCGAGGGCGAGCAGCTCCGGCTCTGCCTCTATGAAAAAGACAAGCTCGTCAGCGGCTACAAAGGCATACTCGAGCCTTCTGCGAATGCCGCCATAATCAGCGCGGAAGAAGTGGACCTGGCCATCATCCCCGGCGTAGCCTTCGAGCGACGCGGCGACGGGATAGTCCGCCTCGGCCACGGAAAAGGCTTCTACGACAGGCTCCTTCCGCAGTTAAGCTGCAAGAAAATCGGGGTAGGCTTCAGTTTCCGTCTGACGGAAGGCATCCCGAGCGACCCCTGGGATGTCCTGCTTGACGATCTGATTACGGCTTAGGACTTCTTCGCCTTGCGCTGTTCGCGGCGTTCTATCCTTTCCATCCTGCGGCGCTCGGCCTTGGTATAAGTGGTATTGACATACTCACTCATCAGCTTTCCGGCATCCACATAGGTACTGGCAAGGATTTCGTCCACCTCCCGGACGAGTTCCTGCTCCTGGAATAGCAGTTCCAGCTCCATCGACATCTGGTCATTTGCAGCCATCTCCTCCGCATCGAGGGAATCCGTTTCAAGCTTTGAGTCCGCCTCTCCCCTGTCGCTGATCCGGGTAATCGCGTTGCGGTTGTAGCGGCGCACGTTCTCCACTCCGCTTGTATAAACGTCCTTTATGGACTTGAGGATATTGAGCTCTACTGCGTCCAGTTCCTTTGAGAACTGAGGAAGCTGTCCGTTGCGGTACTTGGCGAAGCCCAGACGGAAACGCCATTTGTCCCAGGTTCCGAAAAGATTGATTCCGAAACGCAGCAGGAAAGGAGAACGGAGCACCGACGCGTGGTAGTACATCGAGCCGTCAAAGCCCTGCATTCCCCTGAGTGCCAGCCTGTAACGGTCAACGCCCAGCTCAAACGGGAAGACCTCTACCTTATTGTCGTGGATGATGGCATTGACCTCCAGATTGTCAATCTTGCCTATGTCCTTGTTCTTGAAAAGCAGCAGGCGCGTAATGCGCTTCAGCTCGCCAGCTTCCTTGATCTCGAGGTCTTTGCCGCTGATGCGGAGCATACCGTCAAGGCTCGGTATCACCATATTCATATTGGTGTCCAGCTGGGTGGTTGCCGAGAACTTGCAGTCAAACTTGCCTTCGAAGGAGCGTATTGCCGGCATAAGCTCGTCCACCTGAGGCAGCATACTGATCAGGTCGTGAGCCGAAACCTTCTTTAGTTTGAGGTCTATACCCGCCGAAATATCCTTCTTGCTCCGTGTATAATAGAACGCATTCAGAAGCAGGTTTCCCATATCCGTATCGGCATACAGATCATTGACCTGGAGTGTCCTGTCCTTCATCCGCAAAGCAGCGCTGAGCGGATTTATCTTCATAGTCGAGTACCTGAGCGTGTCGATGTTGAGCCTTACTGAGGCGTCGAGGTTAGCAGGCACCACCAGCAGTTTCATATCCGAGCGGTCAAGAGTGGCGTCAGCAAGCTCGTCAGTGATGAAACTCTCATCCAGCTCGTCTTGAGGAGCGACTATGGACGTATCTTCCACGCCGGCATCCAAAGCGGCAATTATCTCATTGACATTCAGCATCGTAGAAGCAAGCTGCACGTCAGCCTTGATGTCGGTTTTTCTGCTCAGGGCACGTATAAGTCCGTCTGCACTGCCCCTCATAGAGAAGTTGGATGTGCCGGAAGTGACGGTAAGGCTGTCTATGCGAAGCCTGCGATTGTCGAACTCGAGGGCAATGTTGCGGAAGCGGGTCCTGAGCGGGAACCTCGGAGTCGTGAGGAAGCCCTTGACCGCCTTGACAGAGCCGGCTGGAGACCACTCGCGCAAGTAGCGGGTGATGCTGGAATCGAGGGAGATGTCCACGTCAGCCGTCGCGAAATCCGCCTCCCTGAGATACGAGGGCGCACGGGTCAGCTCGCTTCGGGGCACACCGGGATATTCGCGCTGCAGGGAATCCAGAAGGCTGCGGCGGCGGGCGTTTTCCCTCGCCTTTGAGCGTTTTGTCGCCGAAAGCCCCACATCCACCCCGCTGAAGCCGAGGCGTTGCGAGCCCGATTGGAGAAAAATCATCGAATTGCTGCTTCCCACGGCAAGCTTCGGCACCAATTCTCCCCTCCTTTCAACCTTGGTCAGGGAGGCGCTGTTCCGCATAGCGCGGGCCCGGGCCCTGAGGTTCAAGCCATTATTGAAATAAACGCTGTCGAAGGCCAAATCCAGGCTAAAGCCTTGCGGATTGCTGACAACATCCAGCCTCGGGGAGAAAAGATCAGTTGAGAGCGTGTCTGAATTCAGACCGGCAATGAGCCTGTCGCCCCTGAACCGGCCTCTGATATCTGAGTTTTCGAAATGGAAATCCTTCAGCTCGCTCGCACGGGTGTTGACAGACAGGGCAAGGTCAAGCTTGCCGGAAGCTGTGCTGACGCCCAGCGAGGCTGGCAGGAAGCGCATAATCGAATCCAGCTTCACAAAGCCTTCCGCGCTCAGCTGGTAGCGGGGATCCGCTCCTGTAAGGTCCCTCGCATCCCCGTCGAAGTCCAGCTTCAAGCCGCTCAGACGCGCATTGAACTCGTGGATGTCGGCATCAAGCACGCCCTGCGGACTCATCTTCGCATCCACGTCGATGTTGACAAAGGCAGAAAGCGAATCCGGACGGTATGTAATATGGGCATCCGGCAGGCTTACGCAGGCGGTCAATTCCGGCAGCAGTCCGCCTCCCAGCACGCCCTCTGCAGTAAATTCAGCATCCAGGCAGCCATCGGTCGAGATAGACGGCGCGATGTCGATGAAGCGGTCGGCGTAGTTGCGGAGCATCTCCTCAAGCCTGCACTTCCGGATGGCGGCTCGGGCGCTGACAAGCGTCGAATCCGCTCCGCACATACGCAGACTTCCCGATGCGTTCAGCGGAATCCCCGCCATATACACATCCAGCTCATCCACATCCAACTCCGTTGCATCCGCGCCCATACGCAAGCCGAAATCCGAGCAGAGCTTGAGTGGCACCGGAAGGCGCCCGAAGGCCGAAGTCAGCAGGAGCAAATCGATCCCCGAAGCAAGCTTGTATCGGTCTGTGGCGTACTCCCTCAGACGCAGGCTGTCCATCCCGAAAGCAAGCGTATCTGCGGGCAGGCGTCCGAACAGCTGAAGAGCGTCGAGCGTAAGGCTTGCGTCACGCAGCCGAGTTTCCCCGGAGGCAAGCTTGGCGCGTCCCGAAAGAGATAACTCATCAAAAGCGGCACGGGCCAGAACGGTATCCGCCCTGTTGGTGAACACAAGCGTCGGTCGGCCGCCAAGCCGGAATTCTCCCACGCTGAGCCACATCTTCTCCAGCAGCGTGCTCTTGCTGCTGTCGCTCTGTCCTCCGCCGAACTTGAGAATGTCCCAGTTCGCCTCCTGGTCGTCATACTTGTGAGCATAGGCGCGAAGGCCGTCAAGTTCAAGACGGGCGAGGCGCAAGCGACCAAACAGCGCCCTGTAGGGGTTGACCCTCAGGTCGAGCCTGTCAAAAGCGAGGAGCGTGTCCTTTTCGGGCCCCCTTCCCGCCTTGAGGAGAACCGCTTTTCGCAGCTTCCCGTCGTGGGAGCTGAAGCGCTCGTGGGGATATGTGACTGAAAGGCTGTCGATGCTCACGCCGATGCGCGGGAAGGTTTTGATCAGCGAGACATTCAGGTCCGCCCATTCGAGATCACCTTCCACAAATGCAGCAGCTGCGCTGTGGATCTTCTCCTTCACCGCTGCCGAGCCCAGCATGAGCTGGAGTACGACATACAGGGTGACAAAGAAGCCCAGGAGCGCAGCCAGAGCTATCTTCAGGCCTTTCTTCATTATAGATTAAAGACCGATTTTCTTGAAGAAATCATTACCCTTGTCATCAACGAGGATGAAGGCAGGGAAATCCACTACGCGAATCTTCCATATAGCCTCCATTCCGAGCTCCGGATACTCGACGCACTCGATGCTCTTGATGTTGTTCTGGGCAAGGATGGCGGCAGGACCGCCGATTGAACCGAGGTAGAAGCCGCCGTGCTTCTTGCAGGCGTCGGTCACGCACTGGGCACGATTGCCCTTGGCGAGCATAATCATACTTCCGCCGTGGCTCTGGAATTCGTCAACATAAGGGTCCATACGGCCGGCAGTGGTAGGGCCCATCGAACCGCAGGCCATTCCGGCAGGAGTCTTGGCAGGGCCGGCATAATATACAGGATGGTTCTTGAGGTACTCCGGCATAGGCTCTCCGGCATCCAGACGCGCCTTGATCTTGGCGTGGGCGATGTCGCGGCCTACGATGATGGTGCCGTTGAGGCTCAAGCGGGTGCTTACAGGGTACTTGGTAAGCTCAGCGAGGATTTTCTCCATAGGCTGGTCGAGGTCGATTCTTACAGCCTCGCCCTCACCTGCATTGCGGAGCTCCTCAGGGATGAGCTCGTATGGCTTGTCGTCCAGCTTCTCGATCCAGATACCGTCAGCGTTGATCTTGGTCTTGATGTTGCGGTCTGCAGAGCAGCTTACGCCAAGGCCTATCGGACAGCTGGCACCGTGACGAGGGAGTCTCACGACACGGATGTCGTGGGCCATATACTTGCCTCCGAACTGGGCTCCGAGGCCGATTTTGTGGGTCTCCTCAAGGAGTTGCTGCTCGAGCTCGACGTCGCGGAAGGCACGGCCGGTCTCATCGCCGGAAGTAGGCAGACCGTCGTAATAATGAGTGGAAGCGAGCTTGACGGTAAGAAGATTCTTCTCGGCCGAGGTTCCGCCCACAACGATTGCGATATGATATGGAGGGCAGGCTGCCGTGCCGAGGCTCTTCATCTTCTCGACCAGGAAAGGAACGAGGGTTCCAGGGTTCTGGATGCGGGCCTTGGTCTCTTGATACAGGTAAGTCTTGTTGGCAGAGCCGCCGCCCTTGGTCACGCAGAGGAAGCGGTACTCCATTCCTTCTGTGGCCTCGATATCAATCTGGGCAGGAAGATTGCACTTGGTGTTCACCTCGTTGTACATATCCAGAGGGGCATTCTGTGAATACCTGAGATTCTCCTCAGTGTATGTCTTGTACACACCGAGGCTCAGGGCCTCCTCGTCGCAGTATCCGGTCCAGACCTGCTGGCCCTTTTCGCCGTGGATGATGGCGGTGCCGGTGTCCTGGCACAGAGGAAGCTTGCCCTTGCAGGCCACTTCCGCGTTGCGCAGGAAGGTGAGGGCTACATACTTGTCGTTCTCGGAAGCCTGCGGATCGGAAAGGATCTTCGCCACCTGCTCATTGTGGGAACGGCGGAGCATAAAGCTCACGTCACGGAATGCAGTGTTGGACATAAGGGTAAGGCCTTCCTTCGCTACCTTGAGCATCTTGTGGCCATCAAACTCAGAGACGCTTACATACTGCTCTGAACCCGGAATCTTGTAGTACTCAGTTGTGTCTTCACCGAGCTGGAACATCGGTGCATACTTGAATTCTGCCATATCTTAGTTGTTCATTAAAAATTCTTTCATAAATCCATTCAGGTCGCCGTCGAGAACCCCCTGGGTATCGGCGGTCTCATAGCCTGTGCGCAGGTCCTTGACCATCTTGTACGGATGGAGGACATAGGAGCGGATCTGAGAGCCCCATTCAATTTTCTTCTTCTGGCCTTCGAGTTCCGCCTGCTTTTCCTGACGCTTCTTGAGCTCGATGTCATAGAGTCTGGACTTGAGGATGAGCAGGGCTCTCTGACGGTTGTCCTGCTGGCTTCTGGTCTCGGTATTCTCGACGGTGATGCCGGTCGGAAGGTGCCTTACCCTCACGCCGGTCTCCACCTTATTGACGTTCTGGCCACCGTGGCCTCCTGAACGGAAGGTATCCCATTCGATGTCGGAAGGGTTGATTTCGATATTGATGCTATCATCCACGAGCGGATAGATGAACACCGAACTGAAAGTGGTCTGACGCTTGCCCTGGGCGTTGAACGGAGAGATTCTGACAAGTCTGTGCACGCCCGATTCGGCCTTGAGGTAGCCGTAGGCGTAATCGCCTTCAAACTGAATGGTGCAGGACTTGATGCCGACCTCATCACCTTCGATGAATTCGGTGGTTGTCATCTTGTAGCCGTTGCGCTCGCCCCAGCGCATATACATACGCATAAGCATAGCGCTCCAGTCATTGGCCTCAGTGCCGCCGGCACCGGAATTAATGGTGAGCACCGCACCGAGGTTGTCACCCTCCGCGCCGAGCATATTGCGCAGCTCAAGGTCTTCAACGGCGCTGACAGCATTGGCGTATGCCTCGTCAAGCTCCGCTGCCTCAGGTGGCTCGGGAGCATTGTCGCCGCAGGCCGCCGTCGCTTCCTTTGCGAACTCATACAGAACATCCAGGTCATCGACCTGCATCAAAGCTGAATCATAAGACTGTACCCAGCTCTTGACGGCATTCATATCCTTCAGGAAGGCCTCGGCTTTCTTTGGGTCATCCCAAAATCCCGGCTGCTGGCTCTGCGCCTGCCTGTCGCCAAGCTCCTTCCTTTTCCCTTCAATATCCAGGCAGCGCTCCAGCACCGAAATGCGTGCGCGCAAGTCCTTTATCTGCTCATTAGAAATCATACCGTTCGTCTGTGTATATATTCAGACAAAGATAGCCAAATTACTTGAATAATTAAAGGATTGAACGGTACAGCCTTTCAAGGCTTTCTTTCGGACCGGAAGACAGCAGAATCACTCCGGGATTCGGGTCAGCAGAGCTGATTCCGCGCTCGGCGGCGACCTCTACCAGATGACGGGATACTGCCGGAGCCGGATCGATGAAGCGGACCTCATATCCCCTTTCCTTCGCAATGCTCTCCATAAGCGGGAGCAGGAAAGGATAGTGGGTGCAGCCGAGCACGATGACATCTGCTCCCGCCTCAAGCAGTGGCAGAAGGCTTGCCTCCACCACGCCTCTGGCCCTTTTGCCGTCGAGTTCAAGCGATTCGACCAGTTCTACAAAGCCCCGCCCCACGTGCTCTTCTATACGCACGCCTCCACTGAAACGGTCCTTGGTATTCAGGTACTTAGAAGCCTTTAGCGTCCCATCGGTGGCAAGCACGCCAATCACCCCGCTGCGCGTTCCCAGAGCAGCCGGTTTGACGGCAGGCTCCATCCCCACAAAGGGAATGGCGAAGCGCTTGCGCAGCGAGGCAATCGCGGCTGCAGTTGCCGTATTGCAGGCGACTACGATGATTTCCGCCCCCTTTTCTATGAGCATTGAGCAGATACTCTCAGCCCTTTCGCAGATAAACTCCGCGGTCTTCTCCCCGTACGGGCAGTTGGCATTGTCGGAATAGTAGATGTAACGCTCGCCGGGGAGGACTTTCAGCATTTCTTTCAATACCGAAAGTCCTCCCGAGCCTGAATCAAAAATCCCTATCGTAGCCATTCTCAGATGCTGATATTGTTCTGGCCGCCATTGCGCTGACCAAGCACTTCGAAATAGACTTTCCCCTCGATTACGACAGTGCGGTACACGCTGTCGTCAACCAGATAATACTCGTCATTGTCAAAAGTAAAGACCTCATAATCGTCCGGAAGCTCGTTGACCAGGGCACCTGCAGGAGGAGCAATGGTCTGATACTGACCGTCGGAAGCCTTTACATAAAAGACGCCGTCATCATAGAAGTATTCAGTCGAAGCCGAAGCATAGCTCTGGACTAGTCCCATCCTCGAAGCGAGGGCGTAAGACTCGTCAGCAAGGCGGTTATTGCCGGCTGCGCGGGCCTCGTTCTTTGCAATCATCTCATTCTGGGCAGCCAGAGTCGCATTGTTTGCGGCAATCGCTTCATTCTGGCTGATGATGATGCGGGCATTCTCACTGATTGCCTGGTATTCATTGAGCCTGTCGAAGTAGAAGGCTATAGCGCAGGCGCTCAAAGCGATGTCGCTGACTATGTGGTCGAAGTGCACTCCGAATGGAGGACGGCATACATAGTAGTAGCTCCCGTGGCGGCGGTAGTAGATGCCGTCGCAGATGTAGTACGGCACACCGCAATGGTGGATTATGCGATAGCGAGGTGGCAGACGGTGAATCCTGTTGCCGTAATGGTGGACCTTATGGACATCATAGAAGCGGCCGGGAGCGTCGTATGCAACAGGCGGGCGGTGGCGAGGCTCGACGCGCGGCTGTTGAGGCCTCTGCGGCGGACGCTGCGGACGGGCATCCTGAGGTGGGCGATGCTGCCCCCTGTCAGGCCGGGCCTGCGGCTGCTGCGGACGGGTTTGAGGTTGCTGCGGACGGGTTTGAGGCTGCTGCGGACGCCTGTTTGGCTGAGCCTGGCTGTTGTTGCCAGGGCGGGATTGCTGAGGCCTGGTTTGAGGCTGCTGCGGACGGGTCCGTTGCGGTTGCTGAGGGCGCGCCTGCGGTTTTGTTTGCGGCTGTGAAGGTTTAGCTTGCTGAGAAGAATTTGATTTCTGCTGTGCGGCAGCGCTCTGACGGCGTCGAGGATTCTGCCGGTTGCTTTGCTCGACTTTCTGGGAAGACTTGTCGGAGCTGTTTGAATTGTTGCGATTTCTTGTCTGCGCATCGGCAGGGTTGATTGCGAGGGCTGCTGCAGCCGCTACAATCGCTGATAGTCTGAACAAGTGTTTCATAATCGCGGTCAATTATAAAGATAATATTCTTTTGAAAGGGCTTTGAATTCTTCAACTCCGGAGTTCCAGTACTCCTTTATTGAAGCGACTTTCATCGTCCTTCCGAATTCTCTGCTGACAAAATCGGTGCCACATACTTTATTGAACATTGTGAGCGAGGTCTTCGGATCCTTGAAAGGGTTGCGGGAATACAACTCAAAAACCGCCTGCATCACATAGAATTGGGTCAATGTCACGGTCGCTTTTTCGTAATCGGTATAGAAATATTGCACACCGTGTATCATCTTGCCCGAAAGGCGTCCGGAAGTAGGTTTGTAGTGGATGGTCCTCCAGGCTATTCCGGGCAGATTGTAGCTGTCCAGACGCGCCTTGAGCTTGTCGGCGTCAATCCATTCTTCGGCAAAAGTGCCGAACGGGAGGGTGTAGCCGATGCCGATGTTGAGGTAGTTGTACATCTCGCCGCACAGTCCTGCCGAAGGATAGCAGACGGCATTCTCGGCATAAGGAATGTTCGGCGAAGGGAGCACCCACGGAAGGCCCGTGTCGGCAAATAGCATATCTCGCGTCCATCCCCTCATCGGGATGACGGCGAGTTCGCAGTAGAGATGCTCCTCGCGACCGTTCTGGCCACAATTCAGCCCTTCTTCATTTATCAGGCGGGCAAGTTCGCCAACTGTAAGTCCGTAGATATAAGGGATTTTGTACTGTCCCACGAAAGAATGGAAGCCGTCACATACCGGAGCGCCTTCAACCTTCAGCCCGCCGAGCGGGTTCGGGCGGTCGAGCACCAGAACGGGAATATCCGCAGCCGCGCAGCTTCGCATCACCAGGCCAAGCGTGGAGATGAAGGTATAAGAGCGGCTGCCGACATCCTGGATGTCGTAAACTATGATGTCTATGCCCTTGAGCATCTCAGGGGTAGGCTGGCGGGTGGCACCGTACAGGCTGTGAACTGGCAGGCCGGTGCGCTCGTCGATGCCGGACTCTACCTTGCCGCCCGCGTAGATGTCGCCGCGTATGCCGTGCTCCGGCGCGTAGAGGGCCACAAGATTGACGTTTGGCGCATCAAAGAGAATGTCCACGGTGGAGCGCAGTTGCGAATCAACGCCCGAAGGATTGGTCACCAGGCCTACGCGCTTGCCCTCCAGAGGGGCGAATTCCATCTCGCGCAGCAGTTCAATACCCGGCTCCACCCTCGCCGAGAGGCCAAAGGAAGCTAAGAAGAGCAGCGCTGCCGCGCAAAGTAGGTTACGAATATTGTTGCCAGACAACATACCATCACGATAATAAAGAATCCAACATATCCCAGGGCTTCCTGAAGCCAGCCGGCAAAGAGGCCGGGAACCATCATCGACAGGGCCATGAACGCGGTGCAGATTGCGTAGTGCGAGGTTTTGAACTCACCTTCGGAGAACTGCATCATAAAGAGCATATAGGCCGTAAAACCGAAGCCGTAGCCAAACTGGTCGATTGCCACCAATAGATAGATGCACCAAAGCGGCAAAGGTTGCATCAGCGCCATCACAAGATACACCACGCAAGGCAGGGCAAGGGACAGCGACATCGGCCACATCGACTTCCTGAGGCCGTAGCGGGCGGCAAAAAGACCTCCAAGGATGCCTCCGACAGTCAGCGCAATCACTCCGACAGTGCCGTAAACCAGACCGGACTGGGCAGTCGTCAGGCCAAGCCCTCCAGCCTCTGAAGGATCGAGCAGGAAAGGGGTGAGAATCTTGACGGAAAGGGCCTCCGGGAGACGGTACAGGAGCATAAACGCCAGTGCGAGCCAGACCCCCTTCTTCTTGAAGAAAGTGGTCCACGAGCGGGCGAAATCCCCCATCAGGCTGCTCGTAGAGGATGATGCGGGGAGATCGGATGCAGGTTTCGGCAGGAAGCGCCAGTGACTCAGGGCGAGCAGGGCGAAAAGCAGAGAGCTGAGCCCAAGGGTCAGCGCCCAGGCCTTCGGGATATCGCCGAACTTCTCCTCCAAAAGACCGGCGCAGACGACAATCACGCCCTGTCCGAAAACAGAGGCGATGCGGTAGAAGGTGCTGCGGATGCCGACAAAGGCGCTCTGGTCGCGTTCGTCCAGGGCGAGCATATAGAAGCCGTCAGCGGCGATGTCGTGGGTTGCCGAAGCGAAGGCCACGATGTAAAAGAATATCAGGCTCAGGGCGAAAGCTCCCGGGCGTGCGGTAAAGGCGAGGGCAGCGAAGCCCAGGGTGATGAGAGCCTGCATCGAGAGTATCCACCAGCGCTTGGTGCGTATGATGTCCACAAAGGGACTCCAAAGTGGCTTGATTACCCAGGGAAGGTACAGAAGGGACGTAAATAGGGCGAGATCGCCGTTTGACATCCCCAGACGCTTGAACATCGTCACAGAGATTACATTGACTATGAAATAAGGTATTCCTTCGGCAAAGTAGAGCGTCGGGATCCAGGCCCAAGGGCTGCGCTTGCTTGACATATAGTGTTACGCTTCAAGATTTTCAATTACGGCCCCACGATAGTAGAAGGCAAGTATCTCAGAGCAGGAGAAACCCTTCGAGGCCATTACTGCCGCTCCTATCTGGCACAGGCCCACTCCGTGGCCCCAGCCTTTGCCCTTAAGGATGAAGCGCCCGTCCTCGCGGATGATTTCGAAGGCGGAGCTTTTCAGGTGGCTGTCGCTCAAGGCCCTGCGTATGGCGAGTTCCTTGCCGATGATAGCGCTTCCGCCGCTGCCCTTCACAAGCAGTCGTTTGATACGTCCCGACGCTCCTCTTTCAAGGGCTTCAAGGCTCTCGATGGAGCCGAGCTGCAAGCCGGTGCGGGAAGCGAAGATCCGGGAGAGCTCCTCCTGGTCGTAGGAGACGGTCCAATCGTGGAAGTCTTTGGTTTCCAGGTCGTAGTCGTTAAGCACACGGGAGAGAACAGTGTCATCACGACAGTCGCAGTAAGGGTCTTGTATGCTCTGCAGATACGGGTAATCGCGGTCTTCCCAGCAAGTGCTGTAGAGTTCAGTGCGGCCGCCGCAGCACTTCGAATAGCGGGTGTCGCAAAGTTCGCCCTCATAGCGCAGAACCTGCCCCCAGCTGTGGTCGATTGCCTCGCGGACCTTGCTCCCGAGGGCCATCGTGAGTCCCTGATAGCGCTGGCAGTGGTCGTCCGAGCAGACGTCGTAGTCGATGTGAGGAAGGCTTGCAAGCAGGCTGTCATCACCGGCAGCGGCTGCTTCAAGGGCAGTTTTGCGCTCGCGCATTCTCGCGGCAAGCCAGCTGCGGGAGATGATGGCGTGGGCTTTGAGCGACTCAAGGTCGCAGGAAGACTTCATTTCGGAGGAGATGACGCTCAGCAGGTAATCCTCCATTCCCACGCAGTTTACCGCGCAGATGCTCTCGCCGCTGACGATGAACTTCAGGGCGCCCGCATAACTAAGGGTGCGCTTCTGCTGCCAGTGGAAGTCGATGCCGATGACTACGTCGTAGAGTATGAAGGAGGCCTGGGCGAAAAGGGTGGAGCGCGTCACTGAGTCGAAATAGAGCTCATCGTAGAGCACTCCGTTGTAGAGTATGCGCCCGTCGCAGTACGAGACCGTCTGGGGGCCGGCGCCGTCGGAGATGATTTCAAAGCGGATCTCAGGGGCGTTGAGTATGCCCACCTGAACCTGCGGCTGATTGCGCCTCAAGCGCCAGAGTATCATCTTCTCCTCCTCAGCGCTTATGGTGACCTCCGAGAGGACTTCCTCCAGCAGTTTACCGTCAAGTTTGTCGAAATCCTCCTTGAACGGGGTTATGTACACGCCCGAGATGTCCGCCGCGCCGGGGCTGAGAGCCAGATGGTCCACGCCTGTCGAGAAATAGTGATGCGGGCGCCGCTCGGAACGCAGCACCACGAAGGCACGCCACTCATCGCCCTTGCAGTAAGTGAACAGGTTGAAGCGCGGCTCCCCCTCCCCTTCTGGACGCGGGCAGCAGTCGAGCAAACGGTAGAAAAGCTTGGAGAGCGACTTGGATGTTGTCGCCTTGAGGGCGAACACGCCGTGCGCATAGAACGGGCAAAGGTACAGATTAGCATCCCTCACGCTTGAGAGCGGCTCTCCCGGCTTGTCCAGGAAGCGGTCAACGGCATCCTCAAGAGGCATCAGGTGGCGCGGGGCTGCCTGAAAATGCAGGTGGTCAGGAGCAGAAGCGCCGCTCGCCGGGCCGTTGTAGAACACGACATAATCCTTATGCGCCTTCGCAAAGTCCTGCATATCAGGGAAATGGTGCCATATACTCTGGGCGATGTGCTCCGTGCGAACAATGACCAGATGGCCCGGAAAAATCGGATACGGGTTCACCTGGATGCGGTAGCGCCGCCCCTTCCGTCCCTCGAAGGGCAGGTCGAGCTGCTCCGGCGGACGGTTTGCGCGGCACAGGAAGCAGGCACGGGAGCTGAGCGCTTCCGGGCTTACATCGGCCGTTGTCGAGATGGCACGGAAAGGATTGTGCTGGACGCGGCACTTGATTCCTCCCAAGTCGATCTCTTTGATTTCCACTGACTTGAGGGCACGAAAGTTGGCCGAGGCGAAGGGCCATACCGAAAGTTGGTCGCTGATAAACTTACGGATCTCGGACATTAGAGCAGGGATTGAAGCGATTGCTTGATGCGGAGATACTCAGATTCGAAATTGGGGGTGAAGACCTCCATTCCGAGGTTGGCCGCAATTTCCTCTTCGGACCAGAAACGACCCTCGAGGACCTCCTCACCATCAGGTTTGAGATTGAAATTGCCGACGGCGGCAAATACATTGATCAGTTCTCTTTCACGCTGGGACTCGAATTCATAAGTATCAAGCCAGACAGGATTGAAATCAAAAAAGCCGAGCTCCTCCCCCGCCTCACGGAAAAGGGCTTCAATCACATATTCGCCATAAGAAATGTGGCCTCCGACAGCAGTATCCCAGCGCAGGGGGAAAAGGTCCTTGGATGCAGAGCGGTGCTGGAGATAAAGCTCCCCGTTGCGGTTGATGATATGGAGATGGACCACAGGGTGGAGCGGCTTCGTACCTGCGTGACAGAAAGAACGCACCGCCTGGGCGGAAACGTTTCCCTGAAGATCAACTATCGGCAACATTTCAAGCACATCCCCCCGGCCGCTGCCGGGCAGCAGTGGCGCAGGAGTAGTAGGGTAAATCAAATCTGTCATCAGTAATTGATAATCCGTAGCTCCTCCGGAGTATAAAGTATGGAATCAATGAAATCAGGTGCGACACTGACCAGAATAATATAAGCGGCGAAGGCGATAATGGCAAGAGCGACCAAGACGACCGGCAGAATCCACCAGTGGGAATGCTTCTTGTCGAAATCTTCCTCAGACATCAACGGCTTCGGCGTAACAAGCTTCGCCGAATGCGTCAAATCCTGCTGCTCAGCAGCAGACTCGGCAACTGGCTCGGCTGCAGGTTCGGCGACTGGCTCAGGGGTTAGTTCAGTGGTTGGTTCAGCGGTTGGTTCAGCGGTAGGCTCTGCCTCAGCAAGCGGATCGGCTGCAGGTTCGGCGACAGGTTCAGCGCTTGGCTCAGGGGTTGGTTCAGCGGTAGGCTCTGTCTCAACAACAGGCTCAGCAACCAGCTCGGCTGCAGGTTCGGCGACTGGCTCAGCGCTTGGCTCAGGGGTTGGTTCTGCGGCAGGCTCTGCCTCAACAACAGGCTCAGCAGCAGGCTCAGAGTCAGGCTCGGCGACCGGCTCGGCGGCTAGCTCAGGGGTTGGTTCAGCGGTAGGCTCTGTCTCAACAACAGGCTC
>JAEDLO010000106.1 GCA_016295245.1 Bacteroidales bacterium
CTAATTAACAGAAGTATGGTTATAATCGAAATTGTATATCCTAATTGTCTGATTACTTTCATTTTACCCTCTTTGATTGTACAAAGATAGAAATAATAATTCGTAAAAATAGGGTTAAAATAGGGTTAGTTGAAATGCCCCTGTTTTTTGTTTTGTGTCGTTGTAGGGGTGGTAAATTTTGGAACATTTGTTTCTTCGTTTACTTTTGTGCCGTTAAACCACTAATTGCAATGACACGGACAAAAAAAGTAACATTTTTGATAGGACTTCTTATGTCTGCGCTGTTCTGCTCCTGCGGAAACAACCGTGGTTCAGAGTGCCAGTCTTTCAAAGTGAACATCCCCTGGGGTGTAAGGGCAGATGCCTATCCCGGACATGTGGAAATCAGCTGGAACTCTTCGAATGGAGCCGATTATGAACTGTGGCGCAGGTCATCGGGCAAGTATGAACTTGTCGCAGTGAGCTCCTCAAGCCCCTGTCTCGATTTTTCAATCGGCGCTTCAGAGAGCGCAAGGAATTTCACCTATGCATTATGTCCTAAGGGACTCGACCCGCTTTGTCTCGAGGACAGCGCTTTCGTCAGTTCGCACCCGCGCTCGGAATCCCTATTGATGGACGTCCTTGTGCCTGCCGCCAGCGATTCCCTCCTGATCGATGCCGTGCAGCGTTACACTACCCGCTACTTCACGGATTTCGCCGAGCCGTATTCAGGCATGGCCCGCGAAAGGAGCAATGACACCAAGGCGGATATAGTGACCATAGGCGGAAGCGGTTTCGGCCTTATGGCGCTCATAGCCGCACAGGAGCGCCAGTATGTGACTGACGAGCAGGCAATTGAGCAGTATGACCGTATCCTCAATTTCCTTGAAACGGTGGAGCGCTTTCACGGTGCCTGGGCCCACTGGTACGATGCCGACACCCGCAAGCCTTTCTCATTCAGCAAATATGACGACGGAGGCGATCTCGTCGAGACTGCCTTCATGGCCCAGGGTCTCATAGCCCTTCGCCAGCACCTCAAGGACAGCAATCCGCAGCTGAGCCGCCGCGCCGACAGACTGTGGCGTGAAATCGAGTGGGACTGGTACACCCGTGACAACTCCGATTCGCTTTACTGGCACTGGTCCCGCAACTGGGGCTGGAAGATGAACCACAGGATCAAAGGCTATGACGAGTGCCTCATCACCTATGTACTCGCCGCATCATCTCCTACCCATCCCATCCCTGCCAGGGTATATGAGTCCTGCTACAAGACTTCCACATATTATCACAACGGCAAGGAATACTACGGCATACCTCTGACCATAGGAATGGAGTACGGAGGCCCTCTTTTCTTCACACACTACAGTTTCCTCGGCCTCGACCCGAGAGGCCTGAATGATGGATTGACGGATTATTGGGAACGCGGGCGCGCCCACAGTCTCATTCACTACAACTATGCAAAGGAGAATCCCAAGGGTCACGAGGGCCTCGGAGAGAATCTCTGGGGCTTCACCTCTTCCGATGACCCTATGGTCGGCTACAGCTCGCATCATCCTTACACCGAGGCAGAAAACGGCACCGTGTCTCCTACTGCCGCCCTTTCTTCGATAGTATATACCCCTGAGGAGTCCCTGCGCTGCCTGCGTCATCTCTATTATGACCTCGGCAATCTTACCTTCGGGAAAATGGGCTTCTACGATGCCTACAATCCGTCAATGGTAGAAGGGGAGCAGGTGGTAAGAAGCTATCTGGCAATAGACCAGGGACCTATTGCGGTAATGATGGAAAACTACCGCAGCGGACTGCTCTGGGAACTCTTTATGAGCGCTCCGGAAATTCCGGCCGGTCTGGCAAAACTCGGCTTTACGGTGAACGAAACCAATCAAAACAAATAGTATTTCTCAAAGAAATCATCTTATGAAGCGTTTAGCAACTATCTTCCTTCTCTGTCTTATGTCTTCGGCGCTTTTCGCGCAGAACATACAGGTGCAGGGTACGGTTCTGGACAATGAAGGCTATCCTCAGATAGGAGCCGGAGTTTTCCAGAAAGGTACTTCTAACGGTACGGTTACCGACCTCGACGGCCGCTATTCTCTCAGCGTTCCCGCCGATGCGGTGCTCGTCTATTCTTTCCAGGGCTTCTCTGATGTCGAGGAGGCCGTGAACGGCCGTGAGACCATCGACGTCACGATGAATCTCGACAGCCAGTTCCTCGAGGAGGTGGTCGTGGTGGGCTACGGTGTCCAGAAATCCAAGGACCTTACCGCTCCTATCGTGACTGTCAAAGGTGATGCCCTCTCAAAGCAGGCGGCAGCCAATCCTATGTCCGCCCTTCAGGGTATGGTGGCTGGCGTGCAGATCATACAGAGCGGCGCCCCGGGTGCCGGTCCGAGCGTCAAGGTGCGTGGCGTGGGTTCCATCGGAGACTATGCGTCCCCTCTTTACATCGTCGATGGCACCTTTGTGGACAACATCGACTTCCTCTCCAATAACGACATCGAATCCCTGACCGTGCTCAAGGATGCTTCCGCTGCCGCCATCTACGGTGTGCGCGCTGCAAACGGAGTCGTTCTCGTCACCACCAAGAAGGGTTCCCACGACCATCTCAGCGTCAGCTATGACGGTTATGCAGGTGTCCAGGTGCCGGTGAACATCATGAAGCTTTGCAACACGGAACAGTACGTGGAACTGCTCAATCTTGCCAACAGGAACACCATTGGCTGGACTGACCGCAATGCGGCCGACTATCCGGGCAGTACCGACTGGTACAAGGAGCTCGTCCACCCTGCGGCCACCACTTCCCACGCGCTGGACTTCTCCGGCGCTTCCGACAAGACCAATTATTCGGTCGGCCTGAGCTATCTCTACCAGGACGGCATAATGAACCACTCCAACAACGACTACAACCGAATCAACATCCGCGCCCGTCTGGACCAGCAGATGACCTCCTGGCTGAAAGTCGGCATCAACAGTGTGTTCTCCCGCTATTCCAAGCACAACTACAACGGCAACGCCTTCTATCAGGCCTTCATCAACCCGCCTGTTTACAATGTATATAACGAGTCCAACGAGGCCGCATATCCGGAAAAGTTCGACTCTCCGCAACTTTACGGTTTCGGAAATGCCTACGGCAACCCGGTGGCATTCGCGAAATATTGCGACGACAGCGACAAGGGTTTCAAGGAGGTTCTTTCCGCCTATGCCGAGTTCAGCATACTGCCTTCCAAGCTGAGCTTCAAAATCAGCTACAATCTCGATTACAGCCAGTGGGATCAGCAGAATTATACTCCTGAAAGTTATGTCGGGGGCTCCCAGGGCACTTCTGTCAGCGTCCTCAGCAAGACCTTCGGCTACGGCGTCAACCAGATTCTGGACAATGTCCTGACCTATACCGACCGCAAGGGACGCAACGACTTCTCCGTGATGCTCGGCCAGTCCACCCGCAGCCAGTTCAGCTCCTGGCTCAACGGCCGCGTGAATTCGGTGCCGGACTTCGACGATCAGTCCAAGTACCTTGTAAACGGTTCCTATAAGAATCAGACGGCGACCGACGGGGCTTCCCGTTACAACGGCCTCTCCTTCTTCGCACGAGGTACCTACAATTATGACGGACGCTACCTTGCAACCCTGACCTTCCGTGCGGACGGCTCAAGCAAGTATCAGCAGAAATGGGGTTTCTTCCCATCCATAGGTCTGGGCTGGAACATCTCCGACGAGGCTTTCATGAAGAACCAGAATGTGGTGGATTACCTCAAGCTGCGCGCTTCCTGGGGTATGCTTGGAAATGACAATGTCCCTGCAAACTCCATCGTCACCGTCGGCTCCACCGGAGTGGGTTCCTCCGCCGTGTTCGGGGACACGCTCGTGGACGGAATGGGCGCACAGACGGTTTATCAGAACTTCCTCCGCTGGGAGGTTGTCAATGAGGCCAACGTCGGCCTGGACTTCGGTTTCCTGGACAACCGCCTCACCGGTGAACTCGACCTCTACAACAGGGTGACCGACAATGTGGTCTTCGAAGCTCCTATCGCGACCGGCGGCGGTACGGTCAATCTGCTTGCCAACAACGGTAAGGTACTGAACCAGGGTATAGAGCTCTCGCTGAACTGGGCCGACAAGGCCGGCGAGTTCTCCTACAAGCTCGGAATGAACGCCACCTTCAACCGCAACCGTGTTCTCGAACTCGAGGGACGCGATTATATACCTGGCGCCTCCGTGGCCGGCAACTATGCCACCAGGACTATGGTCGGCTATCCTATCGGCGCCTTCTGGGGCTATGAAATAGACGGAGTATATGCCTCAGAAGGACAGGCTCTCAGAGATCCCGTCTCCCAGACCATCAAGGATGCCGGCTATTTCAAATACAAGGACCAGAACGGTGACAATGTCATCAACGAGGAGGACAAGACCTACCTGGGCAGCGCAATGCCTTGGATGGTACTCGGAATCAATTTCGGCTTCAACTGGAAGAACCTCGACTTCTCCATACTGCTGAACACCCAGGTGGGCAACAAGATTCTCAATGCCAAGAGAATGCAGAGGGGAACCTTTACCGATGCCAACTATGACCTCGACTTCTACAAAAACTGCTGGA
>JAEDLO010000025.1 GCA_016295245.1 Bacteroidales bacterium
GTCATTATCGTAAGGGCTGTTGAGCCTGTAGAGGTCTCCGAACTGTACTACCGGGCGGATGAGTTTGTAGTCTGCTATGGCCTCACGGCAGAGGTCTTTCTCTGCCTGGCTCATATTTGCCGGCTGGATTTCCATTCCGAGCCTGCCGCTCATTGCTACGTCAATCCTGAACTTGATCGGCACGTTGCGGCCGGTCTGGTGGTTAGGAGCGGCGCTGATGTGGGAGGCCATAGTAAGGGAAGGGTAGAAGTATGAGGTGCCCCACTGCATATAGAGTCTCTGAAGGGCGTCTGTGTCGTCGCTTACCCAGAATTCGTCGAACCAAGGCATAAGGCCGTAACTTGCCCTTCCGCCGCCGCTGGCGCAGGTCTGGATGGTGAGATCAGGATACTTTGCCCTCACTCTCTTGAGCACATTGACAAGTCCGCGGTGGTACTCGATGTAGAGGTGGCTCTGGTTCTTGAGGTACTGGGAGCCGTGGGCTGAGATGTCCATATTGGCATCCCACTTGATATAGGCGATGTCCGGGTTTTCGCTCATAATGTTGTCAACAACTCCGAAAACGAAGTCCTGGACCTTCGGATTCGAGAGGTCGAGCAGGAGCTGGGTGCGTCCGCGACCGGTGACCAGGTCTCTGTTCTCGGCCTTTACGACCCAGTCAGGGTGAGCCTCGTAGAGCTCGCTCTTGGTGTTGGTCATCTCAGGCTCAATCCAGATACCGAACTTGATGCCGTACTTGCGGGCGGTCTTCACGAGCCAGCCAATGCCTCCCGGCAGCTTGACCCTGTCCACAACCCAGTCGCCCAGCGACGAGTCGTCGGTCACGCGGCGATATTTGTCGCCGAACCAGCCGTCGTCCATTACGAAGAGCTCTCCTCCCATCGAAGAGATGTCGCTCATCATCTGCTCCATACCCGGCTCATTGATGTCCATATAGACGCCTTCCCAGCTATTGAGCAGGATGCGGCGCTCGACCTTGCCGTTTGCAATCTTGTAATTGCGTCCCCAGCGGTGGAAGTTGCGGCTCGCACCGCCCAGGCCCTCGATTGAGAAGGTGTAGGCAAGCTCAGGGGTCTCGAAGCTCTCGCCTCCTGCGAGGTCGTAGTTCGAGTCCTCAGGGCAGATGCCCGCGAAGAAACGATGGTAGTCGTTGTCGGCAGTGGCAAGGCGCAGCTCGTAGTTGCCGCTGTAGCAGAGGGCGGCGCCGATGACCCTGCCCTCGCTTTCGCTCGGCTCGCCGTCAAGCGAAATCATAAGCTCGGAGTGGAAGGTGTGGGAGTTGCGCACGCCATCCCTGTTCTTGATGACCTTCATTCCCCTCTGGAGCGGCTCGCTTGCAACGCGGCCTTCATTGCCCCAGGAGCCGTAAAGGTATGAAATCCAGACATCCTGATAGCGGAACGGGAGGCAGCCCGAGTCGAAGCGTGTAAGCTTGACCGGCTTCTTGCCTCCGTTGCTGATCACGCTCCAGGTGCTGATCATATTCTCCTTCTCGTAGGTCTTGAAGTAGTTGGTGACGGTGAAAGGGTAGTGGGTGTCGCGGCTCTCGACCTTGAGGATGCGGCCGTTTTCCCAATTTTCTGAACTGACGGCGCTGACCTGGAGTTTGAGGGTCATATTGCCGTCCGGGAAGATTACGCTGATGGCCTCCTCTTCCTTTCCGATGAGGCCGTGGGCGGGATATGCCCTCTGCGGCCGCAGACCCGCTGCCATAAGGTTGGCGGCGTCAGCTTCGTCAAGTTTTGGTCCGTAGTAAGAAATCATCAGCTCGCTGCCCGGCCTGGCGTTCACCACCATACTTGTGTTGGCGGTGTTGAGCACTTCCTGGGCATTGAGAGCGCAAGTGAATGCTAATGCAATCAGAGCAAGTTTTGTTTTCATTGTTTTATGTTATTAGTATTCAGTGTCTTTCGGGAAGACGGCAATGGCGTAGCGGCTGTCTTCGTCCAGTTCGGTCAATATTTGTACGGCTCCCTCAAGAAGGGAGCGCAGTCCGGTGGCTCCGGCTGCGTAAACCACCCTCATTTCAAACGCTCCCTCCTCAAGCTGGCCGGCCTGCTGTTCGTAGAGGCGGTGTGCGACCAGTCCCATCGTGTTGCGCAGGTTGATCTCCACGCAGGGTGCAAGGCCGTAGAGTCCGCCGCCCGTCCTGCAGATTAGCATATCCACTCCGAGCTTGCCCAGGTAGCGCCCGCAAAGCTCCCTTTCCAGGAAGCCGCAGACATACTCCCTCGTCCGCTCGAGCAGCTGCCGTCCCACATAAGCTTCCAGCTTCGAAGAGATGTAGCTGTCACCGGCGAGCAGGTTGGACTTGTAGGCGTTGCCCTCATTGCGGAAGAGCGAGAGTCCCTCGTAGCGCAGCCCTTCCCCCGTGGCGCAGAAAAGCATCGCGAAGTCGCAGACGACATCGGCACGCTCCTGGGCAATCAAGCTGCCCTGCTTGGCTAGGGTCCGCTCGCACCAGCCATAAGCCACGTCGAGCAGCTTGCCGTCCCTGACATTGAACAGCCCTTTCCCGCTTCCGGACCAGGGGGCCTTGATGATGGCCTCGCTGTGGCAGTCCATATAGGAGAGCAGCTCTTCGAGCGAGCGGATTTCGCGGCTGCCGAGGCTCACGAGGGCGTCGAGGCGGGGCAGGGAAACCTCCATCTTCAAGGCGAGCCGCCGGTGCGAGAGTTCTCGGACGTCTCTGAGGTATGCGACCGTCGGGAGCTCTTCTTCGGGGACGCCGTTTCGGAGAAGCTTCTGCCTCACGACGCTGTCCCAGCCCCAAACGGGCGGCCAGGGAGTGGAGTCATCGCCAAGGATTTCAAGGATCTTCGCGCAGTCACGCCCGAAGCGGAGAGCGGACTCCGGCGGCACGAAATTGGGATCGCCGTTGGCAAGGCAGAGCTCGTGCTCAGGGTTGAAGATGCCCTTGGTCATACTCTCCCCTCGAAGGGCTTAGTCGCCGTAGAGGTAGCGGTGCTGCTCGTCGCTGAGCGCGTCGATGCTGCAGCCCCAGTGGGCGAGGATGCGGCTGGCGACTTCAAGGTCGATTTCCTTCGGCACAGGGCGGGTCATCTCGCCCCTTGTGTGCTTCTCATCCTTGTGGCGGACGAGGTACAGGGCGCTCAGGGCCTGGATGGCAAAGGACATATCCATAATCTCGGCAGGATGGCCGTCTCCGGCGGCGAGGTTCACGAGCCTGCCTTCCGCGAGGATGTAGATGCGCTTTCCGGATGCGAGGGTGTAGGCCTGGATGTTGGCGCGGGCAGGTTCGCACTTGACCGCAATCCTGCTCAGTCCTGCAACATCGACTTCGACGTCGAAGTGGCCTGCGTTGCAGCAGATGGCGCCGTCTTTCATCGCCTCGAAGTGCTCAGGGCGGATGACGTGGCAGCAGCCGGTGACGGTCACGAAGAAGTCGCCCAGGGCGGCCGCCTGCTCCATCTTCATCACGCTGAAGCCGTCCATCACCGCCTCCATTGCCTTGACCGGGTCGATTTCGGTGATGATCACCTGGGCGCCGAGGCCCTTGGCCCTCATAGCGACGCCCTTGCCGCACCAGCCGTAGCCTGCGACCACGACGGTCTTGCCTGCGACGATGAGGTTGGTGGTGCGGTTGATGCCGTCCCAGACACTCTGACCGGTGCCGTAGCGGTTGTCAAAGAGATGCTTGCAGTCGGCATTGTTGACGAGCATCATAGGGAAGAGGAGCTCCTTCTTGGCGTCGAGGGCGACTAGGCGGTGTATGCCTGTGGTGGTCTCCTCGCAGCCGCCTATGACGTTCGGAATGAGCTCGGGGAACTCGCTGTGGATGCAGGAAACCAGGTCGCCTCCATCGTCGATGATGATGTTAGGGCCGATTTCAAGCACGCGGCGGATGTGGGCCTCATACTCCTCGGGAGTGGCTCCGTGCCAGGCGAAGACATTCAGACCCGCGTGGTCGAGGGCTGCCGCAACGTCGTCCTGTGTGGAGAGGGGATTGCTGCCGGTGACGTACATCTGCGCACCGCCGGCGGCGAGCACCTTGCAAAGGTAGGCCGTCTTGGCCTCAAGGTGTACGGACAAGGCTACTTTCAGGCCCTTGAAAGGCAGGGTGCGTGAAAACTCTTCTTCAAGTCCACGAAGCAGCGGCATATGGTCCTTTACCCATTCGATTTTGAGCGCTCCGTCCTTGTGGAGCGATGGATTCTTTATTTCACTCATCAGTAAGCAGTTTAATTATCGCAAATATAACCAAAAAACAAGTGTTAAAAAAAAAGACTATATTTGCGAGATTTAGATTGTCAGAAATGAACCCTTTATTTAAGATAAAAGCCGCCTTGATGAGTGCGGCTATGAACAAGAAAAAGAACGAATATTTCGATGTGGTCAGCGCCGATCTTTCCCAGCTCGATCGCAATGCGGACCCTCTCGTGAACAATAGCTATTTCTTCGGCGGCTACGGTATGGACGGCAGCTGCTTCACAATGAGACTCGGTCAGAGGACCAACGGCACCGCCGAAATCTTCGTGATACTCGTGATGCCCGACGGACGCTACCTGACTTCTGAAAAGCAGGAATATCCTCTGGACGAGGCCCCAATCAAGGTGCGCAACATCATCCCTGCAAGGGATTGGAATGTAGTATATGAAGGCACAATGGTCGATATGAACGACGGCAGCAAGCACGAGTGCACGCTCCGCTTCGACTATATTGCGCGCCTTCCAATCTTCTACCCGATGAGGGACGGAGACCTCAGGGGCATAGCCGAGTCCTTTGCCCGCCGCCGCTGGAACAAGGCCTTCTTCAAGAGCCTCGCCGGAGACACCGGAGTAAACAACGAGGGCAGCAAAACCAAACAGATACATTACGAACAGACCGGACGCCTTGTGGGCAGCGTAACGCTTGACGGCATCGAGACCCAGTTCTCCTACGCCGGCATCCGTGACCGCGCCTTCGGCAAGAGGGACTGGAACTATATGAACGTCCACATCTGGCTCATCGCCGCAACCCCTCAGGGAGAGGTGATGAACTTCAGCATTGTCAGCTATCCTCACGCAAGCAATATGTTCTGCGGCTACTGCGACTATGACGAAGACCGCAACTATGCGCTCAGCGACTACAAGATAATATCCTACGACCACACCAACGGAGTGGGACCGGAAGAGATGATAGTGGACTGCAAATTCACCAACGGCAAGACCTACCGCGTGAAAACCCACCGTCAGCACGACCTTGTGACCAAGTTTGACGGCGGAAACTTCTATTTCCACGAAGCTGTGGGAGACTTCACCTTCACAACTATTCCGGACCTGGGTTGCGAACCGCTCCCGGGCGCCAAGGTTATTAATGCAAAAGGCACCATCGAAATGGGCTGGAACAAGGACAGCAGCAGATGGGGCACTTATGACAAAGACAAGGATTAATGGCAAAAATTTTCAACATCGAAGATATCCCTCAGGAATATCTGCCACTGGTCGGCGGCAAAGCCCGCGGACTCAACAGCCTGATCAAGTTCGGTTTTTCCGTTCCCCAGGCTTTCATCATTACTGACGTTGATGAGAACAGCGACCTTTCCGAGGCTGCCGAGAAGTACGTCAGAGATACATACGGTGAGGTTTCGGTCCGTTCATCCGCAACTCTCGAAGACGGCAAGGACTTTTCGGCTGCAGGCCAGTTCTCGACCTATCTCAATATCGAGGGGACTGATACCGTAATCAACGCGGTCAAGTCCTGCATTGCTTCGCTCCACAACGCAACCGCCCAGAAATACAGCAAGGTCTTCCTTCGTTCTGCCGACTGCCGTATGACGGTCATCGTCCAGAAGATGGTCAAGGCAAAATGCGCCGGCGTCATCTTCTCCCGCGCTCCTATGCGTCCGGGCTATGTGCTCGTTGAGGCCGTGCCCGGCCTGGGTGAGAGCCTCGTGAGCGGCAAGATGAGCGCCCAGCAATACCGCGTCCGCGGCAAGCAGATCGAAAAGATGCCCAAGGACGCAGTCCTCACGCCCGAGCAGGCTATCGCCCTCGGCGAGGCGGGAAAGAAGGCCGAGAAACTCTTCGGCCAGCCTATGGACCTCGAATGGGCAATAGACGAGAACGACAACATTCAGTGGCTCCAGGCCCGCCCGATTACCATCGGCGAAAGTGTGACGATGAACGAGCTGGACTGCGACATCGACGCCACGAAAGTAGTATATACCACCGGAAACATCGGAGAGGTGATGCCCGGAGCTGTGACTCCTCTCACTATCTCTACCAATATGCTGTCCCTGGACTGGGGTGTAATGAAGACCTATGAGGAAATAGGCTGTCTGGACGAAGAACTTCCTCCTTATCACTTCATCGCTCCGTACTACAACCATATGTTCTTCAATATGACCAATATGTACGCTGCGGCCCACTGCATCTACGGCTTCACCAAGGAGTCCACTGATGTTTCCATCTGCGGTATGGTGCTCAAGGATATGCCTGACAGCGATATGAAGGACAAGAGCCCTCTCGTGAAGCTCAAGAATATGATTCCTTTCCTGCGCCTGGTGCTCGGCGGAGACAGGGCCGTTAACGGTATGAAGAAGGTTATTTCCGAGCTGAGCTTCAATCTCGACTGCGGCAAGGACGAAATCTATCAGCAGATTCTCGACAATTTCAAATATCTGAAGCTTGCGCACTACTATCACTACGGGGCTTCCTATTATTCGGGAGGTGCGAGCGCGATGCTCAGTTCAACGCTTGACCCGGCTTTCCCGGACAAGGAGGAGCTGACATCTCTGATTGCAGGCGCCCTTACCCAGATTGATGACTTCGAGAGTGCAGACATCCTCAAGAATCTGGGCAGGCTCGCAATCAAGATGCTTGACCAGGATCCGTCCCTTGCGACCGCAAGCTATGAAGAGCTTGACGAGTATTTCGCAAGC
Source organism: Bacteroidales bacterium (assembly GCA_016295245.1). Classification (GTDB taxonomy): domain Bacteria; phylum Bacteroidota; class Bacteroidia; order Bacteroidales; family UBA932; genus Cryptobacteroides. The sequence goes on from JAEDLO010000025.1 coordinate 6,884, forward strand.
AGGGCGAACGCCGAAGTGAAGCAGGCCTATAACAACTTTATGGAGCGTCACGGCTATCGCGGCATCCTCGAGAACGAGCTTATGAATATGCCTTGGCGCGACAACAGGGAGTCCTTCTATACTTCGCTCAAAAGCGTGCTCCTGTCCTGCGCCAACACAAAGCAAAGGGAGGAGACCCCTTGGACCGAATATGCCGACAGACTCCTCGCTCCTTTCAAGGGCGCTAAGAAAAAGTCTGTGAAGAATTCGCTGATGAAGGCCCGCAAGGGCGTTCGCTACCGCGAGTTCACCAAGTCGCGCACCATTATGGTTCTCGACCAGTTCAAGCAGGCCTACCGCAAGCTCTCCAATATGATGGTGGAGGAGGGTATGCTTCCTGATGTGGAGAGCATCTACTTCCTCACCCAGGACGAGGTTGGAAGGCTTCTAAAGGGTGAGCAGAGCCTCGTCAAGAAGGCAATGGCCCGCCGCCGCCTCTACCCGCAGCAGAAGGAACTCAAGTTCCCTTACGCCGCACTCGGAGTGCCTCAGCCTATCAGCGTGGCGCAGACCGATCCTGATGCGACTGTGCTCCAGGGCACTCCGGTTTCGCGAGGCATCGCCAGCGGCATCGCCCGCGTGGTTGCCGATGAGCGCGATGCGGCCCTGCTCCAGAAGGGCGAGATTATGGTAGCCCACTACACCGACATAGGCTGGTCTCCGTATTACAGCATCATATCCGGTCTGGTGACCGAAATCGGTTCGGCTCTCTCCCACGGCGTAGTCGTCGCAAGGGAATACGCTCTTCCGACCGTGGTCAACACTCCTGACGCGATGAACTTTATCCACACCGGAGACAAAATCACCATCGACGGCAATACCGGCAGCGTGATTATTGACGAAAGGGCAGAACAGACAGAAACAAAATAAGTTATGAAAATAGATCTCTTCGTTCCCGGCAGACTTTGCCTCTTCGGCGAGCACAGCGATTGGGCTGGTCGCTACCGTACTATGAATTCGGAAATCGTTCCGGGCGAAGCGATCGTGACCGGTATCGAGCAGGGCATCTACGCCACCGTAGAGCTCTGCCCGACCTTCCGTATGAGCTCCGAGGCGCCCGAAATCTCTTCTATCTGGAAGGACTTCGAGTGCAATATGGATCTTCAGGAGCTAAGGGACATCGCCCGCAGTTCCAACTTCTTCAGCTACAGCGCCGGCGTAGCCAGCTATATGCTCGAATGGTACAAGGTTGGCGGCGTCCACGTCCACATAACGAAGATGGATATGCCCATCAAGAGCGGTCTGTCGTCCTCGGCTGCCATCTGCGTGCTGGTCGCCAGGGCCTTCAACCGCCTCTACCGGCTTAACCTGAGCACCCGCGGCGAGATGAACATCGCCTATTGGGGAGAGTTGCGCACGGCATCGCGCTGCGGCCGCCTCGACCAGGCCTGCGCCTTCGGTTCGCGTCCCGTGAGGATGACCTTCGACGCCGAGGACATCGAGGTCAAGCTCTTCAACATCCATCAGCCGCTCTACTGGGTGTTCGCAAACCTGAACGCAGCCAAGGACACCGTCCGCATCCTCTCCGACCTCAACAGGGCATACCCGTTCGCGGCCAATGATGCCGAGCGCAAGGCCCACGAGGCCCTGGGGCGCATCAACCGCGAAATAGTTGACAACGCGATGGATTATATGTCCAGCGGCGACGTCACTGCGCTCGGAGCGCTGATGTGCGAAGCCCAGGAGATTTTCGACCGTGACGTGGCCCCGCTCTGCCCTGACCAGCTCAAGGCGCCCTTGCTCCACGCCACCCTCTCCGACCCCAAGGTCAAGTCGCTCACTTACGGCGGCAAAGGCGTAGGCTCGCAAGGCGACGGCAGCGTGCAGTTCCTCGCCAAGGACGAGGCCAGCCAGCAGGAACTCACAGCCTATCTCAATTCCAAGGGGATGAGCGCATACTCCTTCACCATCGGGGCGCGCTATTCCGTGCGTAAGGCCATAATACCCGTTGCCGGCTTCGGCACGCGCCTCTACCCCCAGACCCGCATTCTCAAGAAAGATTTCTTCCCAATAGTGGACAGTGACAACTTTGTCAAACCCCTCATCCTCATCCTGCTTGAGGAGTGCGTCAATGCCGGCATCGAAAACATCTGCATCGTGCTCGGCAGCGAAGAAGAAAGGGAAGATTACCGCCGCTTCTTCGAGACCCCTCTTTCCGAGGAGCACCTTTCCAAACTCCCGGATGACAAGCGCCGCTACGAGGAGCACATCCTCGAAATCGGCAAGAAGCTGACATTCGTTTATCAGAATGAGAAAAAGGGCTTCGGTGATGCGGTTTACCTCTGCCGTGAGTTTGCCGCCGATGAGCCGGTGCTCCTGCTTCTGGGTGACACCATCTACAAGTCCAACTCCGGGAAGAACTGCGCTGCCCAGATGATTGAAGCTTACGAGAAATTCAATATGGCTCTGGTTTCAGTCCACGAGATACCTGTAGAAAAGGTAAGCTCATACGGAATTATCAAGGGACGTTGGATCGACAGCAGGGAGAAGTTGATGATGATTGGCCAGATGTGCGAGAAGCCTTCAGTCGCCTACGCTCAGGAGAATCTCGGTGTCAAGTACAGAAGCGGCCGTCAGGGCTATTTCAGCGTATTCGGCCAGTATGTGCTCACCCCTGAGATCTTCGCCCAACTGGGCGAGAACATCCGCAACGGAGTGGTGAACTCCAAAGGCGAGGTGGAACTCACAACGGCCCTTGATCAGGTCCGAGCCAGAGAAGGAGTCATAGGCATACGCCTGGACGGCAGGATGTACGATATAGGCATACCTGATGAACTCCGAAACACCGTGGCGAACTACGGAAAAGAAAATAATTAAAAAATATTTTGCATTTTCCTTCAAAATTCCTACCTTCGCAAACAGATGAACTCTTACTATCATAACTTTTCGGGTTTCTTGAACCAGAATAACAATAATAACCAGGGCCAGCAGGCTTCTGGAGTTGTTCTGTGTGACCAGCCGAGACAGGACAAATAGGGCTGAAGTGAAGTGAAATAACATAATGAAGAGGCTGGACTCAGGTTTGAGTTCAGCCTCTTCTTCATTAAGACAGTTAGTAGTATAAGTATAACTTTAAAAATTTAATCGTTATGGCAGCAAATCTCAGATTCAAGGTGGTCAGCGAGGCGTTCAGACGCACTCCGGTTACCGTGGAACTTCCGAAGGAAAGACCATCCGAGTATTTCGGAAAGTATGTCTTCAACAAACAGAAGATGTTCAAGTATCTCTCTGCTGATGTATATCAGAAGATGTGCGACGTTATTGATAATGGCGCTCCTCTTGATCTGAAAGTTGCTGACGCTGTTGCTGAAGGAATCAAGAAATGGGCGATGGAGATGGGTGTTACCCATTATACCCACTGGTTCCAGCCCCTTACTGAAGGTACCGCAGAAAAGCACGACGGCTTCGTTGAGCACGACTGGAAAGGCGGTATGGTAGAAGAGTTCAAGGGCAAGCTCCTCGTTCAGCAGGAGCCTGACGCAAGTTCCTTCCCTTCAGGCGGTATCCGCTCAACCTTCGAGGCCAGAGGCTATTCGGCCTGGGATCCGACTTCTCCGGTATTCATCCTCGGCGACACTCTGATGATCCCTACGATCTTCATCTCTTACACCGGTGAGGCTCTCGACTACAAAGTTCCTCTCAAGAAGGCCCTCTATGCCGTTGACAAGGCTGCGACCGCAGTATGCCACTACTTCAACCCTGATGTCAAGAAGGTTGTCAGCAACCTCGGCTGGGAGCAGGAATACTTCCTGGTTGACGAGGCCCTTTATTCTACCCGTCCTGACCTTGTGATGACCGGACGTACCCTTATGGGCCACGATTCTGCAAAGAACCAGCAGATGGATGACCACTATTTCGGCAGCATCCCTGCCCGTGTCGAGGCCTTTATGAAGGACATCGAGATCCAGGCCCTGGAGCTCGGCATCCCTTGCAAGACCCGTCACAACGAGGTGGCTCCTAACCAGTTCGAGCTTGCTCCTATTTTTGAGGAGACCAACCTTGCGGTTGACCACAATATGCTTATGATGTCGCTTATGAAGCGCGTTGCCCGCAAGCACGGCTTCCGCTGCCTGCTTCACGAGAAGCCTTTCAAGGGCGTGAACGGTTCCGGAAAGCACAACAACTGGTCGCTTTCTACCGACACGGGCATCCTTCTCCACGCTCCGGGCAAGACTCCTGAGGACAACCTCCGTTTCGTTACCTTCGTGGTTGAGACCCTCAAGGGCGTATATGACCACAACGGCCTGCTCAAAGCCAGCATTATGAGCGCTACCAACGCCCACCGTCTGGGCGCCAATGAGGCACCTCCTGCAATCATCTCTTCTTTCCTTGGAAAGAGTGTGACAGACCTTCTCGCCCACGTCGAGGCTGCCGACGAGGATGCTCTCCTGGTTCAGGGCAAACAGTCTTTCAAGCTCGACCTCCCTTCAATTCCTGAGCTTCTTATTGACAACACAGACCGCAACCGTACCTCTCCTTTCGCCTTCACAGGCAACAGGTTTGAGTTCCGCGCCGTAGGTTCTGAGGCAAACTGCGCCAGTGCTATGCTGACCCTCAATGCCGCTGTCGCTGAAGCGCTTATGGACTTCAAGACCAGGGTTGACGCTCTCATCGAGCAGGGTGTCGAGACCAAGGCCGCAGTCCTGAAGGTTGTCCGCGAAGACATCAAGTACATCAAGCCTATCATCTTCAACGGCAACGGTTACGGTGACGAGTGGAAGAAGGAGGCCGCCGAGAGGGGACTCGACTGCGAGACATCCGCACCTGTCATCTTCGACAACTACCTCAAGGATTCAAGCGTCAAGATGTTCGAAAAGACCGGCGTTATGACCAAATACGAGCTTGAGGCAAGAAATGAAATCAAGTGGGAGACCTACACCAAGAAGATCCAGATCGAAAGCCGCATCTTCGGAGACCTGTGCATCAACCACATCATCCCGGTTGTGACCAAGTACCAGAGTATGCTCATCGACAACGTATCCAAGGTATTGGCTATCTTCCCTAAGGAGAAAGCCCAGGCCATTTCAAAGGAGAACCTCACCATCATCGAGAAGATTTCCGACCACGAATCCTTCATCATCGAGAATGTTGACAAGATGATCGAAGCCCGCAAGGTTGCCAACAAGATCACCGATGAAAGGGAGAAAGCCATTGCATACCACGATACTGTGGCGCCTCTGCTTGAGCAGATCCGTTACCACGTGGATAAGCTCGAGACCATCGTCGATGACGAGGCCTGGCCGCTTCCAAAGTATCGTGAGTTGCTGTTTATCAGGTAGTTACTTCTAATTCTTTTTCAATATGAAGCCAAGTCACCAGCAGGGGCTCTACGCCCCTGCTTACGAACATGATGCCTGCGGTGTGGGCATGGTGGTAAATATCCACGGGGGTAAGAGCCACGAACTGGTTGACAATGCGCTCAAGGTTCTCGAGAATATGGAGCACCGCGGCGCGGAGACAAGAGACAAAACAGGAGACGGTGCGGGAATACTTGTGCAGATTCCCCACGAATTCATACTCCTCCAGGGCATACCTGTCCCGGAGAAAGGCAGATATGGCACGGGTCTGGTTTTTCTTCCTAAAGACCTGACCCGCCAGAATGCCATCCTTTCAATCATCATCGAAGAAATCGAGCGCGAAGGCCTCAGTCTGATGCATCTTAGAACCGTCCCTACCTGTCCGGAAGTGCTCGGAACAGGCGCAAGGGAGGTTGAGCCGGACATCAAGCAGATGTTTGTTACCGGTGTGAGCGAAGACCGCGCTCCTGAAATTGAGAGAATCCTCTACAAGATCCGCAAGAAAATCGAGAACAGGGTGGACGACGAGGACTTCTACATCTGCTCACTTTCCAGCAGGGACATCATCTACAAGGGTATGCTGACCTCCGGACAGCTCAGGCGCTATTTCCCCGACCTGTCCAACAGTTATTTCACCAGCGGTCTGGCCCTTGTACATTCCCGTTTCTCGACCAACACCTTCCCGAAGTGGAAGCTTGCCCAGCCTTTCCGTCTGCTCTGCCACAACGGTGAGATAAACACCATCCGCGGCAACAGGGGGTGGATGCAGGCACGTGAGAGCGTCCTCTCAAGCCCTGCACTTGGTGACATCCGCGAAATCCGCCCTATACTCCAGGACGGAATGAGCGACTCCGCTTCACTGGACAATGTCTTCGAGTTCCTGGTGATGAGCGGCCTGTCGCTGCCTCAGGCGATGGCCATTCTCGTCCCTGAATCCTTCAACGACAAGAACCCTATCAGCGAAGACCTCAAGGCCTTCTATGAGTATTATTCCATCCTGATGGAGCCTTGGGACGGTCCGGCCGCCCTGCTCTTCTCCGACGGCCGCTATGCCGGCGGAATGCTCGACAGGAACGGTCTGCGTCCGTCGCGTTACACCATTACCAAAAACGGTATGATGGTCGTTGCCAGCGAGGTAGGCGTGATGGACTTCGAGCCGGGCGACATCGTCAGCAAGGGACGCCTCCAGCCGGGTAAGATTCTGCTCATCGACACCCTCGAGGGCAAGATCTACTATGACGGCCAGATCAAGGCAAGCCTTGCCGGCGAGCATCCTTACCGCCAGTGGCTCTCGACCAACCGCATCCAGCTCGAGAAGATCAAGAGTGGCCGCCACGTCGAGAACAAGGTCGAGAACTACGAGCGCAAGCTCATCAACTTCGGTTTCGGCCAGGAAGACATCGACAAGACCATCATCCCTATGTGTACGACCGGCCAGGAGCCTGTGGCCTCGATGGGCAACGACACCCCTCTGGCCGTCCTCTCCGACCGTCCGCAGATATTCTACAACTATTTCCGCCAGCAGTTCGCCCAGGTGACCAACCCAGCCATCGACCCTATCCGCGAGGATCTGGTTATGTCGCTCGAGGAGTACATCGGAGGCGTAGGAACCAACATCCTCACTCCTGACGAGAGCAACTGCAAGATGGTCCGCCTGCCTCAGCCTGTGCTGACCAACACCCAGCTCGACATCCTCTGCAACATACGCTACAAGGGTTTCAAGACCGTCAAGCTCCCTATGCTCTTCGACATCGCGAAGGGGGAGAGCGGCCTGAAGATGGCCATCGACGACCTCTGCAAGCAGGCGGAGCAGAGCGTGGACGAGGGTGTAAACTACATCATCCTCACCGACCGCGACATCGACAAGACACACGCCTCAATCCCGTCACTGCTTGCCGTGAGCGCCGTCCACCACTACCTGATCAGCGTCCAGAAGAGAGTCCAGACAGCCCTTATCGTCGAATCCGGAGAAATCCGGGAAGTGATGCACGCAGCACTTCTGCTGGGCTACGGCGCAAGCGCCATCTGTCCGTATATGACTTATGCCGTGCTTGACGACCTGGTTAGGAACAACCGTATCCAGGAGGAGTACAATACTGCGGAGAAGAACTATATCAAGGCCGTGGACAAGGGTCTGAAGAAGATTATGAGCAAGATGGGCATCTCGACCATACGCTCTTACCGCGGTGCCAAGATATTCGAGAGCATAGGTCTGGGCGAGGATTTGCTCAGGACTTATTTCGGAACTGAAATTTCAACCGTCGGCGGCATCGGCCTGCGCGACATCGCCCGCGATGCCGTCAAGCTTCATAGCGAAGCCTTCAAGCCTGCGGAGATCAACGAATTCCTCCCGAACAACGGCCAGTTCAGCTACCGCAAGGACGGCATCCTCCACGCCTGGAATCCGGAGAGCATCGCAAATCTTCAGATTGCCACCCGCCTGGGGTCGTACAAGAAGTTCCAGGAGTGGGAGAAATCTGTCGATGAGAAGTCGGCTCCTATCTTCCTTCGAGACTATATGAGCTTCAAGCCTGCCGCCAAGCCGGTTCCGCTTGAGTCCGTAGAGCCGGTGGAGGACATCGTGAAGCATTTCGTTACAGGCGCTATGTCTTTCGGCGCCCTGTCAATCGAGGCCCACGAGGCTCTCGCCCTTGCGATGAACCGCCTCGGCACCCGCTCGAACACGGGCGAGGGCGGTGAGGACAACGAGCGCTATCACAGCAGCGTGGACGGAGTCAGCCTCTCCTCCAAGACCAAGCAGATTGCTTCGGGCCGCTTCGGCGTGACCACCGAATATCTCGTCAACGCTGAGGAAATCCAGATCAAGGTCGCCCAGGGCGCAAAGCCGGGCGAGGGCGGACAGCTTCCTGGCTTCAAGGTCAACAAGATTATCGCCAAGACGCGCAATGCCATCCCGGGCATCTCGCTCATCTCGCCTCCGCCTCACCACGATATCTACTCTATCGAGGACCTTGCCCAGCTCATCTTCGACCTCAAGAATGTCAATCCTAACGCTGCCGTGAGCGTCAAGCTCGTAGCAGAGAGCGGCGTTGGAACCATCGCAGCCGGCGTAGCCAAGGCCAAAGCCGACCTGATTGTCATCTCCGGCGCCGAGGGCGGTACGGGCGCAAGTCCTGCAAGCTCAATGCGCTTCGCGGGCATCAGCCCTGAGATCGGTCTGGCCGAAACCCAGCAGACCCTCGTTCTCAACGGCCTTCGCGGCCAGGTGCGTCTTCAGACCGACGGTCAGCTCAAGACGGCCAAGGATGTTGTCCTGATGGCTATGCTCGGTGCGGACGAGTTCTCATTCGGCACCCTGCCTCTCATCCTGCTAGGCTGCGTGATGATGCGCAAGTGCAGCACCAACACCTGCCCTGTGGGTGTGGCAACCCAGGACGAGCGCCTGCGTTCACGCTTCACCGGCAAGGCCGACTATGTAGTCAACTACTTCACCTTCCTGGCCCAGCACGTAAGGGAGTATCTCGCCGAAATGGGCGTCACCCGCCTCTCCGACATCATAGGCCGCACCGACCTCATCGAGGTCCACAAGGCCGACCCTTCAAGCAAGCAGGGTACCCTCGACCTTGGGCGCCTGCTCTTTAAGCCTGATGGAAAGTCCAGCCTCCACTGGGAGCACAGCCCTTACACCAAGGTTCAATCCGTCAAGGACGAGCAGATCATCCAGTACTGCAACAAGGCCATCGAAGACGGTGAGGAAGTCAACCTTGACTTCGCCATCCGCAACACCGACCGCGCGACCTGTACTATGCTTTCAGGCCTCATCGCCAGCAAGTACGGCGCAGAGGGCCTCAGGGAAGGCACAATCAACATAAAGTTCAAGGGCTCGGCAGGCCAGAGTTTCGGCGCCTTCGCCGTCAAGGGAGTGAACGTCAAGCTCGAAGGCGAGTGCAACGACTACTTCGGCAAGGGCCTTTCAGGCGGCTGCATCACCATTCTTCCTCCTTCGAGGAGCTCCGCCGAGTTCGTCCCTGAAGACAACATCATCGCCGGCAACACCGGTCTTTACGGAGCCACCTCAGGCGAAATTTACATCAACGGCTGCGTGGGCGAGAGATTTGCCGTGCGCAACTCCGGCGCCATTGCCGTCGTAGAGGGTGCTGGCGACCACTGCTGCGAGTATATGACAGGAGGCCGCGTCGTTGTGCTTGGACGCACTGGACGAAACTTCGCCGCCGGTATGTCGGGAGGTGTCGCTTATGTTTGGGACAAGAATCACGACTTCGATTACTACTGCAATATGGATATGGTGGAAATTAACCTTGTCGAAGAGGCTTCCAGCCGCAAAGAGCTCAAGGAACTCATCCGCAAGCACTATCTCCACACCGGTTCACCTCTGGCAGGACGGATCCTGGACGACTGGAACCGCTATGTCGAGGACTTTATCCAGGTAGTCCCTATTGAGTACAAGAGAGTGCTCGAAGAGGAGAAGGTTGCTAAACTCCAGCAGAGGATTGCTGATATGCAGCGTGATTATTAACCTTAAAGAAATCAGAAGATATGGGAAACCCTAAAGCATTTTTGACTGTGCCCCGCAAGGAGGCCGGTTACCGTCCGGTTCACGACCGAATCCACGATTTCGGAGAGGTTGAACAGACGCTCAATACCAAGGACCGCCAGGAGCAGGCGAGCCGCTGTATGGACTGCGGCGTGCCGTTCTGCCACTGGGCCTGCCCTCTGGGGAACAAGGACCCGGAGTGGAACGACGCCCTCTACCACGGAGAGTGGGAGAAGGCCTACAAGCTCCTCAAGAAGACCAACGACTTTCCTGAGTTCACGGGCAGGGTATGTCCTGCTCTGTGTGAAAAGTCTTGCGTGCTGAACCTCACGACAGGGGAGCCTGTGACCAACAGGGAGAACGAGGCCGCCATCGCCGAGAGGGCCTTCCTGGACGGCTATGTGACTATCGAGCACCCGGTGCGCAACGGCAAGAAGGTTGCCGTCATCGGCGCCGGCCCTTCGGGGCTTGCCGCTGCCAACCAGCTGAACTATATGGGCTTCGAGGTGGTCGTCTTCGACCGTAACGAGGCTGCGGGAGGTCTGTTGCGCTTCGGTATTCCGAATTTCAAGCTCAACAAGAAGATCATTGACAGGCGCATTGACGTGATGCAGCAGGAGGGTGTCAGCTTCGTCTATAACTTCACCCTCGACGCTGACAAACTCGCCGCAGGGGACTTCAGTGGCGCTATGGCTCCGCTTGAGGGCTTTGACGCCTATGTCGTATGTACGGGTACCCCGCAGGCGCGCGACCTGGTCAATGTCCCGGGACGCGAGCTCAAGGGCGTTTACCTCGCGCTCGAACTCCTCAGCCAGCAGAACCGCGTGCTCGAAGGCGCTGAGTTCAGCAAGGAAGAGAGGGTAAGCGCAAAGGGCAAGGACGTGCTCGTCATAGGCGGCGGCGACACCGGCTCCGACTGCATCGGCACAGCCCACCGCCAGGGCGCAAAGAGCGTAACCCAAATCGAGATTATGCCGAAGCCGCCTGTAGGTCACAACCCAAATACTCCTTGGCCGAACTGGCCGGTCATCCTCAAGACCACCAGCAGCCACGAAGAGGGCTGTACCCGCCGCTGGAACATCAATACCCTCGAGTTCCTGGGCAAGGACGGCAAGCTCACCGGCGTCAAGGTGCAGCCTATCGACTGGGAGCCTAACCCTGAGGGCGGACGCCCGAAGATGGTGGAGGCCGGCGAGGTCGAGGTCATCAAGGCCGACATCGTCTTCCTCGCTATGGGCTTCATCAAGCCTGTCCAGCCGCAGTTCCCTTCAAACGTCTTCGTTGCGGGTGACGCGGCTTCCGGCGCAAGCCTGGTAGTCAGGGCGATAGCCTCGGGACGCAAGGCTGCCGCCGAAGTGAAAGAATTCCTAAAAGACTAGTCCTATGTGCGGAATCAGTGCAATATTCAACATACGCGAGGACCACGCCAGGATGCGTGAACTGACGCTGCGTATGTCCGGCAGGCTGCGTCATCGCGGCCCGGACTGGAGCGGCATCTATGCGGGCAAGAGCGCAATCCTCGCCCACGAAAGGCTTTCGATTGTCGATCCGCTTTCAGGCGGCCAGCCACTCATTTCTCCTGACGGAGATCTGATCCTGTGCGTCAACGGCGAAATCTACAACCACAAGGAAATCCGCCGCCGCAGCGACTACGCCTTCAAGACCGGCTCCGACTGCGAGAGCATACTCTCCCTCTATCAGGACATAGCCTCCGAGCTAGCCTCTGCCGATGAACAGACCGCCGACAGGCTCATCTGTTCGCTTTTCGACTCGCTGAGCGGCATCTTCGCCTTCGGCCTTTACGACCAGGCTCGGGACAGCTTCCTGATAGGACGCGACCCTATAGGCGTGATTCCCCTCTACATCGGCAGCGACTCCCTCGGCAGGGTGTACATCGCCAGCGAGCTCAAGGCCCTCGAGGGCATCTGCGAGGACTACGAACCCTTCCTGCCGGGCCATTACTACTACAGCCGCACTCCCGGTCTGAAGCGCTACTACAAGCGCCCGTGGACCGATTACGAGGCGGTAAAGGGCAGGAAGGTCCAGCCTCTGGAAATCCGCGAGGCCCTGGAATCCGCAGTCAAACGCCAGCTGATGAGCGACGTGCCGTACGGCGTGCTGCTCTCCGGAGGTCTCGACAGCTCGGTAATCAGCGCCATCGCGATGAAATACTCTCGCAAGAGGGTCGAGGAGGACTCCAAGTCAGACGCCTGGTGGCCGCGACTCCACTCCTTTGCGGTCGGGCTGAAGGGTGCTCCTGACCTTGCCAAGGCAAAAGAGGTCGCAGACTACATCGGCACTGTCCATCACGAGGTGAATTTCACCGTCCAGGAGGGCCTGGATGCCATCAGGGATGTGATCTACCACATCGAGACCTACGACGTGACGACCGTCAGGGCATCGACTCCGATGTACCTGCTCGCCCGCGTAATCAAGTCTATGGGTATCAAGATGGTTCTCTCGGGAGAGGGATCGGACGAGGTCTTCGGAGGTTATCTCTACTTCCACAAGGCCCCGACGGCCAAGGACTTCCACGATGAGACCATACGCAAGATCTCCAAACTCCACCTCTACGACTGCCTGAGGGCAAACAAGAGC
>JAEDLO010000026.1 GCA_016295245.1 Bacteroidales bacterium
TAGAGCGCCACACTGATAATGTGGAGGTCCGCGGTTCAACTCCGCGCGGGCCTACTTTTAAAAATTTGAACTTTCCGGGGGTATAGCTCAGTTGGTAGAGCACCTGCTTTGCAAGCAGGGGGTCAAGAGTTCGAATCTCTTTATCTCCACTTCCCAGACCATTCATTTGAATGGTCTTTTTTTTTCTTATACAACCTTCCTTAATCTTGAAATTCTTTGATTGCTATAAAATTCTTGCTCTCGTATTTGATTCTATGTTTATATTTTGTATCTTTCCCGATAAAAATTAATGTAAAAATTTTAACAATTGATATGAAAACGCGTGGATTATTCTTGCTTTTAGCTTCAACAGTCCTTTTCTACGGCTGTTTGAAGAATACGCACCACGAAACTGGTGTCGAAGAAGAAGTCTTTGATTTCGATTATTCAACTAAAGCTGAAGGCGTATCATTGGACGTTGAGTATACCAATACCGGAGTCAAGGCTCCTGTGTATTTTGAGATATACGATACCTGTCCGGTGGATCTCAAATCAGAAAAGCTGAACTATGTCAAACTTGATGGCGTTCTTCCTATCTACAGCGCATACACTGATGCGAACGGAAAGTACACCGCTACCATTGACCTTCCGGCTTATGCCTCCAAACTTTATGTCTATGCCCCGGCCTTCTATGCGAGGACCCTTATCGAAGCCGAAGTTAAGGATGGCATAGTCAAAGTTACAGATGCTGTGGCTGAGTCTTCAATAGCTTCTGCTGTTGCTCTGACTACCACAACTGAGGCGCACTATTCTTATGTCGCTGACAATTGCGAGAAGAATCGTCCAGACAAATCTATGTGGGATTACAAAACCTGGAAGACCTGGCTCGGAGAGTATAACATTCATGCTAACGGTGCCGTTGACAGCTATGTCTGCACAAACACTGGTCTTCTTCCAAAGGACCCTTCAAATCTTTTCCTGACCTTCCACGAGGCTCTGGCTCCAAGGGGAGGAAAAGACTGGTCTCCGGGAGAAGAATTTGTCAATACTGACGATATATATATGCGGGAAGCCGGCCCGATTTCAGTTACTTTCCTTGGCCAGAACACCTGCTTCAACAATTCTGTCGGCTACTATTACTATAGCGAAGGCAACAAGCCTGCATCCCTGAATGACGCCAACATTATTTTGATTTTCCCGAATACCCAGGATGGTATGTGGGAGAAGTCAGACAACAAAGACAAAAATACTATTCCTTCAACGGGAATGAAAAGAAACACAACGGTTCAGTTAAAGTACTATCCGAATATTGCCAAGGGCAGCCAGGAAGGGGCGACCGAGATCTTCCCTGCGGGAACCCGCATCGGTCTTGTGCTTGCCTGCAATGCTTTCTCCAACAGGGTCGGGTGCGTAAACAAACACATTAAGAACCGCTCTACAACTACCCCAGGCCTCAGTCTTAACCATGACGGAAAAGTGATTGAAGGTGAGACCAGATCCGTTATTTTCCGAGTTGATAAAGACGTTTTTGTAGGCTTTGAGGAGTATAAGGACGACAAGAATTTCACCGATTGCGTTCTTTCAATCAATACCATTCCTTCAGACGCTCTTGTGGTTGAAAAGGTGATATCAAACAAAGACCTTCAAATCACATCAACGAAGTCTGCAGCCGTCTATGCCTTTGAGGACTTGTGGCCTTATCAGGGCGACTATGATTTCAATGACGTGATTGTTGACTACCAGCGCGAAACCATCTTTACTCAGGGAAAGAAAATCGCAGAGTCCTTCATTCTCAAGACTTATCAGAATATCGCCGGTAACCAGAATGGTCTTGGCGTTCAAATCAATAGCAAAGGTAACAGTTATTCATACAACTTCGAGTCACAGGGCTCTATGTCCTGCCTCATCAAGAAGAAGGGAAGCGATGTGTATGAGCCTGTGGAGCTTGCCTATGAGCCTAAGAACGTTGACGGCAACAATAGGAAGCCTGTTTATCTGATAACCGACAATGTCCAGGAGAATATGGGTGCCGAGTATAAGCTCACCTACACCTTCAACTACGCAGTAGAACCGGATAAAGATTTGGGAATCGACATTCTTCCGTTCATCTACCGTAACCTTGACAACGGAAAGCGTTGGGAGGTTCACGTCGCCAAGGAGAAACCGACATTCAAGATGGACGAAAGCCTGTTCGGAATAGGTGACGATGCGTCAAACCCCAAAACTAACAAGTGGTTCATCCGTAAGGGAGCTGCACAATATCCGTTTGCAATCCGTCTTGAAGGCGCTACAGTCAATAACATCACACCTCTTCTCAATCCGGCAAATGAAAGGAAGTCGATAGACACGATCTATCCTGGTTACAAAACGTGGTGCGATAAATATGGCAACCAACAATATGCAGATTGGTACAAAAAGCCAGCCGAGACCCAGAAATAGTTTGATTCTTTACAGCTGAGATATGAGGGTAAGCGACCAATAAGTGATTATTGGTCGCTTACTTCGTATATGGCTGCGACTCCACAGCGAGGCTGCTCGCCCTGCCACAAAAAGCTACATATGCGGCAAAATAGTTAGAGTATGCCCTTGATTTTCCTGTAAAGTATGAAGAGTTCCTCCGGAGTTTCCTTCTTGCCATGTTGTATCCATACCTGGAGCGTGCTGGTTAGTAGTGCTGCAACACCCTTTGAGAGATACTCAATCTCGTCTTTGGAGAAGTCTGTGCGGAGCTTCTTTATTTCGTTTGTCAGAAACTCTCCTCCGTGGTTGACCAGTGTACGCTGGATTATGTCCATCCTGTCGCAGTTGGCAAGGGCCTCCAGTATCTGGCTGTGCCCTCTCCAGTATTTGAGCGAGAACAGGACGAGTTCGTCCCTCTGGTCCAGGTCTATGCCCGCATAATCTCTGAGAAGCATATCAAGAACGCGGTCGCAGGCGTAGGCAAGGACATCCATCGGGGTGTCAAAACTTCTGTAGAATGAAGACCGGCTTACTCCGCTTGCCGTTGCAATGTCGCTGACGCTTATCTCTGACATCATTTTGGCAGACAGACATTGTGTCAGTCCGTCAACGATCTTCTGTGCCGATGCTATCTGTCTTTTGTCATTATTGATGTGATACATATTTTCTGACTTCTGTATCGCATGTGTTTTACGTTACATTTGTCGCACAAATTTTGAAGAAAAAATGAGAAAAACAAATACAAGGCAATGAAAAGACTTATTTTGATTCCGATTCTCCTGCTTCTGGCACAATACGGTGCCGATGCTCAGCAGGTGCTGACTTTGGAGGACTGCCGCCAGATGGCTGTGCAGGGAAACAAGAACCTTGACCAGGCACGTCAGAAGGTGAAGATGGCAGAGTATGACAGGAAGATAGCTGCTGCCAATTACTTTCCTGAGATTAAGGCGACAGGTGCATACCTTTACAATAACAAGAATCTTGTCCTTATAGATGACCAGACATCAGATGCCCTGAATAACATGGGTACAACCGTCCAGGGACAGTTCAATGCCCAGATGGAGCAGTTGATGGCAGCCATCAAGACCAATCCTTCCGCAGCGATGGAGTATATGAAGAGCCCCATGTGGCAGACCGTTGTCGGCGCTCTTTCACAGACGGATGTATCTGCCGCACTTAATACGGTAGGTTCGAGCATCAGCGAGTCGTTCAACCTGGATATACAGAACGTTTACGTGGGAGCTGTATCTCTGCAGCAGCCCGTTTTCGTGGGTGGAAAGATTGTGGCATCGAACAGGATGGCAAAGTATGCTGATGAGTTGGCGCGCGTACAGTATGAAGGGGAGTATGAAGATGTTCTTCTTACCGTAGACCAGGCATACTGGCAGATCGTATCCATCGCGAACAAGAAGAAACTTGCGGAGGATTATGCCGCTCTTCTTGACCATCTCTGCAAAGATGCAGAAGTTTCGGTCGCCGAGGGTGTCGCAACGCAGTCCGATCTCCTTTCAATAAAGGTGAAGTGCAACGAAGCCCAGATGCTCCTGAGCAAGTCGGTTAATGGACTTGCACTTTCCAAGATGCTGCTCTGTAAGCAGATTGGGCTTCCTCTCGATTCTGAGATTACACTGGCAGACGAAACTCTTGATGTGATTCCGATGCCTGAGTTGCTAGGACGTAAAGATATGGATAGCATACTCGCAGACAGGACGGAAACACGCAGCCTTGATCTCGCGTCGAAGATTTATGACCAGAAGGTGACAATAGCCCGTGCCGACGGACTTCCAACTGTTGCCCTCACGGCCAACTATCTCATAAGCAATCCTAGTTCATTCAACGGATTCAAGAATGAGTTCGGAGGTTCCATCCATGCGGGAGTTCTGGTCAGTGTTCCTCTTTTCCATGGAACAGAGGGCATTCAGAAAACGAAGAAGGCCAAGGCCGAAGCAGAGATGTACAGGACAAAGTACCAGGATGCCTGTGAAATGATTGGCCTTCAGGTGGAACAGCTCACACGTCAGCAGGACGAGGCTCTTGAAAGAGTGAACATGACAGAAAGCAGCCTTGAAAGTGCCGAGGAGAATCTTCGTGTCGCGATGCTCGGCTTTGAGGAGGGTGTTGTAAGTGCAAGCGTGACCCTTCAGGCACAGACAGCATGGATGCAGGCGCATTCAGAATATATAGATGCATGCGTTGAACTTCAGATGAACCATGCCAATCTTCTCAAGGCACAGGGCGAATACAATTTGAATAATTAAATAAATATATAAAATGGCAAAGAAAAATTACAACCTCATAGCAGGTGTGTCAGCGCTCGTCGCAGTTATACTTATTGTAGCCGTTGCCGGCTATTTCATTTCAAAACCTAAGGCACCGGTGATCCAGGGCCAGGCAGAAGCAAGTGAGTACAGGATTTCCGGAAAGGTTCCGGGAAGAATAGAGGAGATGTACGCTAAGGAGGGACAGCGTGTCCAGAAGGGTGATACTCTCGTGTATATCGATTCCCCGGAGGTTCGCGCAAAGCTTGCGCAGGCCAATGCAGCAAGGGCCGCTGCACAGGCACAGAGCAGCAAGGCGAAGGCAGGTGCGAGGTCGGAGGAGATTGCAGGTGCATATAATCTCTGGCAGTCTTCGATCGTGCAGGAGGATGTCATGAAGAAATCATTCGACCGCATCCGGAGACTCTACGACCAGAAGGTGGTATCTGCTCAGAAATATGATGAGGTGAAGGCCAAGTACGATGCAGCCGTTGCCACATCCGCTGCGGCCAAGAGCAAGTACGACATGGCGCTGAACGGTGCCCGCCAGGAGGACAAAATGGCCGCCCAGGCTCTCGTGGCACAGGCGGAAGGAGCAATCATGGAGGTTGAATCCTATCTTTCAGAACTTTATCTCACATCACCTGTCAATGGTACTGTTTCGGACGTGTTCCCGATGCCGGGAGAGCTTGTAGGTACAGGTTCACCTATCATGACCGTTGTCGACCTTGATGACATATGGTTCACCTTTAACGTGAGGGAGGACAGGCTTGCAGACATGACACTCGGAAGCAAACTCACACTCATTGTACCTGCTTTGGGTGGAAAGGAAGTGCAGGCCACTGTGAGCCACATGGCCGTGCGTGAGTCATATGCCACATGGAAGGCCACAAAGGATACAGATTCATACGATGCGAAGACATTCGAGGTGAAGGCGGTTCCTGATTCGAAGGTTGAAGGTCTTCTCCCGGGAATGACAGTGTTGATCAAGTGAAGAAATGAAAAAATATCTTGATGTAATAAAGCGCGAACTGGAAATCTGGAGGAAACGTCCGGTATACTTCCTCGGTTCGATAGTGGTGATGCTCTTCTGCACCATCTTCTATCTGACCTTCCTGGGGGACGGTGTCCCTTCCAAACTTCCTATCGGAGTTGTGGACTATGACAACTCTTCGCTCACCAGGAACTTCATCAGGCAGCTGAATTCCACGCAGCTGGGAGAAGTGATCATGTATGATGATTACGCGTCTGCCAGGAAGGATATGGAGACGGGTGAGATAACCTCCATATGTGTGCTTCCTGAAGGCATGTATGCCGACGTCCAGGCGCAGAGGAAACCGGAGTTCACCTTTTATGTGAATACTCTCTACTTTCTTGGCGGTTCTCTCGCCTACAAGGACATCCTTACGATGATCAACCTCACATCCGGCGCCGTGAAGAGGCAGGTGTTTAGGATGAAGGGCATGAGCGAGTATGCCATAATGGGTCAGTTGAGACCGGTGGACATAGATATCCACATGATAGGCAATCCGACGATGAACTATGGAGCATACCTTGCCAACATGATGCTCCCTGGAGTTCTGCAGATGGTCATAGTGATACTTGTCATCTATTCTCTCGGAACGGAGCTCAAGTATGGCACGTCCGGACATCTCCTCGGGATATCCGGTGGGAAGATCATGCCTGCAGTAGGGGGCAAGATGGCACTTTACACCCTCTTGTTCACATCCTTGGGATTCTCCCTCATGCTTCTTCTGTATTGGGTGATGGGATTCCCGTTGAAGGGGTCGCTTGCACTCATGCTGCTGGACATGTTCCTGCTTGTAATAGCGTCCGAGGCTGTTGGAATAGTCATAATAGGTTGCGTTCCGGTTCTCAGATTCGCCCTCAGCATAGGTGCGCTCTATAGCGTCATGGCGTTCTCCCTCACAGGATTCACGCTCCCTGTAGATGCATTCCCTGCTGCGATCCGCGGTATCTCGGAGATATTCCCGCTGAGGCACTATTATCTGTTCTATGTCCAGAACGGCATCTTCGGAACCGGTTTCGCCGGTGTCTGGAAAGAGATTGTGCATCTGATGCTGTTCCAGCTTCTTCCGTTCCTGGTTCTTGTAAGGCTCAAGAAAGCCTATATATACCAGAACTATCCAAAACAGTGATCAAGTTATGAAGAGTAACTATATAAAGAATTGGTTTTCAGATCTTTGGAAAGTATTCACCCACGAGTTGAAGACCGTGTTCTCCGACGGAGGATTCCTTATAATCTTCTTCGTTGCGGGACTGGGATATCCTCTGCTGTACGGGTACATCTACAGCAACGGAATCGTTGAAGACACTCCTGTCGCGGTCGTTGACCTTGCAGACTGCTCCGAGAGCAGGGAATTCATCCGTGAGATAGATGCCACCAGAGAGCTTTCGGTCGCATACCGGTGCCAGGACATGACAGAGGCTCAGGAGTTGTTCGCAGCGCGCAAGGTCAACGGAATCATGTATTTCCCTTCCGATTACGGGGACAAGCGTGCGCATGAGGAGACGGCGAAACTCTCGATCTATGCGGATATGAGCTGCTTCCTCTATTACAAGAACCTTCTTCTGGGGTCTGAGAACGTCATGTTGCATCATATGAACAACGATGCCATTACGTATACTGAGAATCTTCCGTACAACAGAACATTCTCGTACAGTATCTTCTTTCTCAGTGCAGTACTCATGCTTATCATCCAGCAGGTCATGTTCTATGGAACGACCATGCTTGCAGGTACCGCGCGTGAAGAGAACAGGAGCTTTGCAACCCTGCCTGCAAGCCTGCACGGACACGGAGTGAGCAGAGTCATCTTCGGCCGCGGACTGGTATACTGGCTGTTGTTCATGGCCATAGGAATATACATCGCGACCATTGTTCCTGCTGTTATCGGGCTTCCTCAGAGGGGGGACTACTGGGACATTATGCTCATGCTCGTGATATTCGTGTTGGATTGCGTGGTGTTCAGCCAGTTCTGGAGCAGTTTCATCAACAAGAGGGAGACTGTATTCGTCCTGCTTCTGTTCATCTCACCGATATGCCTGTTCCTAACCGGATTCTCCTGGCCGTCAAGTGCAATCCCTCCTTTCTGGAAGGCATTCTCATGGCTTTTCCCATCTACTTTCGGGTGCCAGGCTTTCATCAATCTGAACACGGCAGGAAGCACAATTGCCAGCGTGAGGCCATTGCTTCATGCAATGATCACCCAGCTGGCAATATATTATGCGCTGTCCTGTGTAGCAATGTACGTGGAGCAGCAGGTTATCAAGAGAAATGCTTGATGCTACTGAGCCTTGAGGAGCGAATGTATACGCCCGAGAAGGCGAAAGACAAAACTCTGCCGAGAACTCGCCAGAGCCTTGTCTGAGGCAGGTGCCCCTCCTTCGTGTCAATCACCTGCGCACCCAGGATTCCCCAGAATCATTTCTGATAGAGCTTAAGTCTAAGCGAGACGGCTGACGGAGGAGAGCGTCAACGCTCGGTGGCGACAGAGTGCAAAATACTTTTCATAGTATCTTCTCCCGGTCGAGTATTCTGAACCCTGCCGCTTCTACCAGGTGGCGCTCTTTGATGTCGATGGAGCCTTCAAGGTCGGCGATTGTGCGAGCGAGCTTGATGATGCGGAAGTAGGCCCTCAACGAGAGCTGCATTTTCTCCATTATCTTTCCCATCGTATCCCTGCACTCCTTACTCAGGGGGCAATATTTTTCTATGAGTTTGTTGTTCATCTCGGCATTGGTGCTGATGTTTTCTTGCGCGAAACGCTTCTGCTGGATTTCTCTGGCCCTTGTTACCCTTTCTGCCACTTCCCGGCTGCTTTCCGCCTTGGCTCCTGAAGCCACTGCTTCCGGCGGCACCGGTCTTACTGTCAGCTGTATGTCTATCCTGTCCATCATAGGCCCGGACAGCTTGCCAAGATAACTCATCCTCTGGGATGGCGTGCAGCTGCAACGGTCGTCAACACCCCAATAACCGCAGGGGCAGGGGTTTGATGCGGCCACAAGCATAAATGACGAGGGGTATTCCACCTTGCTTTTCAGACGGCACACGCAGACCTTGCGGTCTTCTATCGGGCCGCGAAGGGCTTCGATGACCGACCTTGGCATCTGGCCCATCTCGTCCAGAAAGAGCACTCCGCCGGTGGCGAGCGACACCTCGCCGGGCACTATGTTATCACCGCTGCCCCCGCCTATCATTGCGGCTATCGAGATGCTGTAGTGAGGGCTACGGAAGGGCCTTCGTTTCATCAGCCCGCACTCGCGCGTGTTGCGCCCGAGCACCGAGTACACCTTGCTGGTCGTAAGCGACTCCTCTGGGCTCATCGGCGGCAGTATGCCGCTCAGCGCCTTTGCAAGCGAGCTTTTCCCCGAGCCGGGCGCCCCTATCATTATCAGGTTGTGACCGCCTGCAGCGGCGATTTCCAGTCCCCTTTTTGCGCCTTGTTGCCCTACGATGTCCCTAAGGTCCACCGTCTCCTCCACGAGCAGACCGTCCCGTTTTTCCTTGAGGGAGTTATAATCCTCCGTGTTCCAGACCAGATACTCCGAGCCGTCCTCTTTCCCTTCCAGAATCTTGACCACTTCGGCAAGATTGCGGACACCGAATACAGCGGTGTCGCGACAATCGGCCGCCTCAAGGGCTGAGTCCAGTGGCAGTATGATGCCTTCGTAGCCTTTCTCGATGGCAAGTTGGGCATAGGGGAGGGCGCCAGGGATAGCGCGCAGGCTTCCGTCAAGCCCCAGCTCGCCCATTATGATGAACTTGGACGCCAGGGGAAGATTGCGCTGCCCCGAAGCGGAAATGATGCCGATGGCGATGGGCAGGTCATAGCCGCTGCCGTTCTTGCGCAAGTCAGCAGGGGCGAGGTTGATGATAATTTTCTTTCCGGGGATGTGGTAGCCAAGGGATTCCAGCGCCGTTGCGGTGCGCAGCAGGCTTTCCTTGACAGCGGCATCTGCCAGCCCGACAAGATGAATGCCTATGCCGCGCTCGATTCCGACCTCGACAAGGACCTCGACCGCCTGGATTCCAAGACATTTTGCAGCAGTGATGTGTGTCAGCATTTTGTATCAATTTTGTATCTTTGTCTCCGTTATGCAGCACCGAATTATCATTAATGACCTCGCCCATATTGATGAGGCCGCCGATGAGTTTCTAAAGGCCATCGGCTCCCGCAAACTTGTAGCCTTCTACGCGCCTATGGGTGCGGGAAAGACTACCTTCACCACAGCCCTGTGCAACAGGCTGGGCGTCGAAAGGGATGCTGTAAGTTCCCCGACTTTCGCAATAGTGAATGAATACAGGACAGCCTCCGACGAGAGTATCTTCCATTTCGACTTCTATAGGATCAGAAACAACGCGGAAGCCCTTGATATCGGGCTGTATGAGTATTTGGACAGTGGCTGCCTGTGCCTTATGGAGTGGGCTGAGAACATTTCCGAGCTGCTGCCCGAAGAGACCTTGTCCGTAAATATCTCCGTCGGTGAGGACGGTACCCGCATCCTCAGCTGGTCCGACTAGCGGCTGCCCCGGACCCATTCCAGTGCGGCGATATAGCCGTTGACGTTCACTTCCAGGCGCTTTCCATCCTTATACAGGAAGCTTTTGCCCTCCGGGGCGATGGATGTCACTCCCAGCAGTACCCCGCTGTCGCTTGCCCTCGCGCAGGCGGGGCTGATGAGCGCGCAGTCTTTCCCCAGAGTCTCCGGCTCCGAGCCGTCGCGCAGGATGGTCAGACTTCCCGCCTTGTCCCGCCAGGCGGCGTAGACAGACCCCGCGGCGTCGCACCAGAGGCTTGCTTCCCCGATGCAGAGCTCCACCGGCTGATTGCCTTCTCTGATGAACCAGGCTTTGCTGCCGCCCTTCTCGCCAAGGACATTGCCCGCGACAAGACTTGTCCCATCCTCAAGGATAAACACCCTCCAGTCAGCGCTGCTCATCCCAGACATTACCCTCGTTGCCGAAAATACCTTCCCGCCGTCGAGTTTCAAATCCAGACATTCGGCTATGCTTTCCAGTTTCCTTGCCTTGCCGTCAGTGACGCAGAAAAGTTCATCGCCTCTGCGGTAACAAAACAAAGGTTTACCGCCATCGTCGCGGTACAGGGCTCCGCCCGAAGGATAGGAGCTGTCGGACAGATTGCCGAAGGGGATGCCCTCGTCGTCTTTAAACAGCAGCTCCCCATTCAGCCTGAATCGAAGGCCCTTGTCTGCACGCAGGCGGGTCAGGCTGTAAATGTCGTTGCCTTCAAGCAGCAGACCGGAGAGTTTTTCCCTCCCTTCGAAGCTCAGGCTCAGGGCTCCGTCTATACCGATGTGGGTTAGGGTCCCGTCGCAGCTCTCCGTCACCAGATGACCGTCCACGATATGGACCATGTCCGGGTCCGGGCTAATCCATTTTGAAGATTCGGAATCCAGCCTGAGGACTTCCTCGGCGTCCCTGAAGAGGCTGATTGTGAAAGGCGCCTGACCGACGGCGCTGTCCCGCTGCCAGTCATAGTCTGGCTCGAAGCCCACTGCTGCCATAAAGACCGCATCTCTCCGGACACTGCCGTTTTCGTCCGTGCCGCCATTGCCGGGGAGGGGCTTTTCGAAATAAGTGTTGATATAGCCGTCGATATTGCAGGCTGAGACAGTCACCAGGGCGGCAGACAGGGCCGCAAGGGAAATGAATTTCATAGTCGGAACGTTTTTTGTGCAATCTACGTCCCGAAAACTTTAAATAAGTCTGAAAACTTGAATTTGTAAGAAATCCGCTAGAAGTTGAACCTGAGTCCCGCGTTGAAATTGATCAGGACAGGTTTGTCCGTGCGGACATTCTTCGGCTGGTCGCAGTGAGGGTAATACCTGACTTCCGGATCCAGATAGAGGCCGAGGTGCTCTCCGAGCTTGAATTCCACGCCCAGACCCAGGGCTGTGGATATCTGAGGCTTCTTTACAGGGTAACTGTAATGGATGTCAGGGCTGCCGTAGAGGGTGAAGTTGTTGGCTACGGCAAACTCAGCCTCCACTCCGGCGTAGGTGTAGAGATTGACCTTGCGCGCGCTGAGAATCTCGTAGAAGATGTTGAGAGGTACGCCTATGTAGTGCAGGTTATGGAATACGCTTCCGCTTTCTTCCTTCTCGATGACTCCGTTATCCCCGACCTGGGTGTATTTTCCTGAGAATGTGCGGGTAAGCAGAGAATAATCGACTCCCGTGCCTATCGAGACCCTAGGGAGCAGGCTGATTCTCACGCCCAGTCCGATGGTGAAAGGCACGCCGTAGGTTGACTCGCTGAGCTCGGTGATGCCGGTGGTGGCGACTCCGGCGGTCGGTGCCATCATTGTACCCCTGTTGCGGAAGGCTATGTCGGATGAATTGCCGCCTATAGCGCCCTTGGCATAAACAGCAACGATGGAAGCCCTGCGTTCTGCAGGCTCTTCCCAATACTCTTCTTCAGCTTCCTCCCTCGGGAAGTAGCCCTTCCTGTATGATGAAGGCCTTGCGGTCTTCGGCTTCCGTGCGGCAGAAACTTTGCTTTCGGAGGCGGCGTTTTCCTCATTTGCAGAGACCTCCCCTGAAGTGCCTTCCGCTTGCTCAGGCTGAGCTTCGGCGATTTGGGCGGCGTCCCGGCGCTCTCCGGCAATCAGTTTCTTTTCGCCGCCGGCCTTGCCCGACCCTTCAACAAAGGCGGACGCTGCGTCTGCGGTAGGGATTTGTGCAACATCGAGGCTTTCCTGTTGCTGTGGCAGCGCCTGGGCGACTATGCTCTCCGGGGCGTTTTCCACTATGCTGATGGTCTGCGGCTTGCTTTCTCCGCCCTTCGGAATGATGAAGACGGCGCTCAGGGCGGCCAGGGCAAGGGCGGCAGGAAGCGCATAGCGGAATGCGGATGCAGGGCGGGAATTGCGCACGACGGTCCCGCCGGAAGCCTCAAGCTCCCTGCGAACAGCCTTCCAGACCCCGCGCGGAGCACGCTCCTCGGAGTCAGAAAGCAATGACCTGACGGCCAAGTCGAATTCCTTATTATTGTCCTGCATTCTTAAATCACTAATACCTGTCCTTAATTTTCGACTGCAGCAGGGCTCTTGCCCTTTGCAGCTGCGATCGTGAGGTTGTCTCGGAAACTCCGAGCGCCTCGGCTATCTCCTTGTGGGAGTAACCTTCAATCACATACATATTGAAGACGGTCCTGAACCCCGGAGGGAGCGCTTCGATCATCTTCAAGAGTTCTGCCGCACCTATTTTTTCTATCGCACCCGGCTCGCCGCTGGTAATGTTTCTGGCAGCGTCCACGTCCTCACTCTCCTTGAGCGCATCCTTTTTGCGGAGGCTCATCAGCGCGGTATTTACGAAAATCCTTCGAGCCCAGCCTTCGAACGAACCTTCTCCGGAGTAGCTCTCAAGTTTGGTGAAGAGGGTGATGAATCCGTCCTGGAGGATGTCACGAGCAGCTTCCCTGTCGCCCATATATCGCAGGCAGACGGCATACATCTTGCCAGAGAGTTGGTCGTAGATGTGCTTTTGCGCTCTTGGATCTCCACCCTTGGCCTCTTCAATCCAATCGGTTTCCTGAGATTTAAGATGCAGCTTGTTGCCGAAAAGTTGCATCTGCTGTCAAACATTTTATAAACGCTAAAATAGCAATAAAATAGCGGAAAATGCATATTTTTGTATTCCTATGAGACGAATCGCAACAATATTGTCTGCCCTGCTGCTTTTCAGCCTGAGCCTTCCGGCCCAGCGCGGGCGTTACGCTACCTTCCTTCGTGCGGTCGGTCTCTACTCGGAGGAACATTTCGCCGAGGCCGAAGCAATCTTCGAATCTCTCTATAAGGCGGACGACAGCGACGACGCGGTATGCTACTATCTTGGCCAGTGCGCAATTGCCTCCAACGATATCGAAAAGGCCGAGAAATACCTCTCCGAAGCCGTTGCCATCGACAGCCTGAACCAGTGGTACCTCCAGTCACTGGCTTCCGTTTACAACGCTGGCGGCAAGATGCAGCAGGCGGCGGAGCTGTGCGAAAAACTCATCAAAATCAACCCCGGCCTCTACGGCAATGCCTATACCTACACCCTCTCAGGCGACCTCAATGCCAGCAGGATGCAGGATTCCCTTGCCCTCGGCTACTACCGACAGGCGCTTGAAGTCGAGCCGGACTACCCGCCGGCGCAGCTAGGCCGGTTGGAGGTTTTCCGAATGGCCGGCAAGTATGTCCAGTTCTTCGCCCAGCTTGAGGAATTCCTGCGCAACGGGCGTTGCGACACAGCGGTCAAGTGCGACTATATGGAGATGCTCTTCGAGCGCATAGACGCCCCGTTCTGGTGGGTTTGGGGCAAGCAGTTATCGCGCCTGGTGGACCTGCTTTGCGAGCTCCATCCCGAGGCGATCAAGGCCTGCAAGCTGAAGATGCAGGTCTGCTATATCAATGACGATACTGCCGGAGTCCTCGCGCAATGCGCTGAAATCGAGAAACTTGCCCGCGCTACCGGAGACAGCCTGTCGCTTGTCGAAGCCCTCTCCTCGCAGGGCGATGTCCTCTACCAGAACGGCGACCGCCGCAAGGCCTACAAAGCGTATGAAGCCGCGCTCAAGGTCGATCCCCTCTATGCGCCCGTTCTCAACAATTTCGCCTATTACCTCTCGGAAGAGCGGCGCAACCTGCGCAAAGCCCTGGAAATGAGCGCAGAAACAGTCAAGCAATACCCCGACAACGCCACCTATCTCGACACCTACGCCTGGATACTCCACCTCCTTGGCCGCTCGGCCGAGGCGAAGCCGTACTTCAAGCACGCGATGCTCTATGGCGGCAAGGACAGCGATGTGGTGCTCGACCATTACGCTGAGGTGCTCGAAACCCTCGGGGAGAAGGACCTCGCCGTTTATTATCGTTCACTCGCCCAACAGAAAAGACAGAAATGAGACTACACATCCCTCTCGCAACCGCCCTGTGCGCCATTTTCCTGACCCTGCCCTTCGGCCTCGCCGCCCAGAATACGGCCAAGCAGGAGTCGCGCCGTGCCCAGCTCGAGAAGGAGATAGCCCAGATAGAAAAGCAGCTGAAGGAGAATAGCCGCAAAAGCAGTAACGCCCTGAATTCGCTCTCCCTGGTGCGTAAGAAGGTCTCCAACCGCAAGGCCCTGGTTGCGGAAAGCGACCGCCAAATCAAAGCCCTTGACGACTCGATTGCCAGTCGCGGACGCAAGGCGGCGATGCTCCAGGCCCGCCTCGATACCTTTACCTTATATTACAATCGCCTCGTCCACAATGCCTACAAGAACCGTGACGCCCGCGTGTGGTATATGTACCTGCTCTCGAGCGAGTCGCTCTCGCAGGCGGTCAACCGCTACTCTTACCTGCGCAGCCTTTCCTCGACGATGAACACCCAGGCCACGAGGATACAGCAGGCGAGGACGCAGCTGAGTGCCGAAATGGACTCGCTGGGCGTGCTTCGCGCCAATGCCGCAATGGTGCGCGAGTCGCGTGCCAGGGATCTGGAGAACCTCCGCAAGGAAGAGCGCCAGGGCGACAAGCTCGTCGCCGAGCTCAAGAAGGACAAGAAGCGCTACCAGTCCCAGCTCAATACCAAGAAGAAGCAGGTCGAGGCCCTGAACAAGGAAATCGAAAGGATAATCGCCCAGGCAATGGCCGAGGCCAAGAAGGCCCAGAAGTCATCCGGCGGCTCGTCCAAGACGGCTTCAAGGCCTATCGACTACAAACTCTCCGGCCAGTTCGAGTCCAACAAGGGTAAGCTCCCGTGGCCGGCAGACGGTCCTGTGGTCGAGAAGTTCGGCCGCCACAACCACCCAATCTACACAAACATCGTGATGCCGGCCAACAACGGTATCGACATAGGCCTTTCTGCCGGCGACCCGGTTCTTGCCGTCTTCGACGGGGAAGTTCGCAAGGTCATAGTGATGCCGGGCTACAACAAGTGCGTGCTCGTCCAGCACGGAGGCTATTTCAGCTTCTACTGCAAGCTTGGGGACGTGTCCGTCAAGGCCGGGGACAAGGTGAAGACCGGCGGCCGCATCGGTACGGTCGCAAGCATAGGGAACCAGACCCAGCTCCACTTCGAGGTATGGAAAGAAACCACCCCTCAAAATCCTGAGAGTTGGCTCCGTCCACGATAAAGATTGAGAATTAAGCTGCCACCCAGACCAGAACGTGGCGGTCGAAGGTGATGTAGTGAAGCTCGAGTTCTTCCTCGTAGCCGTCCTTCTGGGTGAAGGTCGCATCGAGTTCACCTTCGCCTTTCACCCTGAATTCCTCCACTTCAATCTGTTCCGCGAAGTCCACGTTGAATTGGGACATTTTCTTGTAGATAGCTTCCTTGGCGCACCAGTAGATTGCCAGCTGCTCGTTTCTCTTGTCCTCGTCGAGATCCTCAATCTCGTCCTCGGAAAGGGCTTTCTTCTCAACTGCGGAGAAGTCCCTGTCGAGAGATTCGCAGTCCACACCTACCTCAATGGTGTCGTTCAGCAGCACTGCCACATACTTGTTGGTATGGGTGATGCTGATGTTCATCGCCGAGTTCTCGATGTAAGGCTTGCCGTTATCGTGGTGGCTGAGATAAACCTTCTCTTCGAACAGTGCGTCGAGAAGGGCTCTTACCGCAAGCTTCTGCTTGCGAAGGGATTCACTTTTGATATAAGAGATTTCCTCAAGTTCATCTGATGGAATTGAGGAGAGCTGGCGGAGTTCCGCTTCAGTCTCTGTAATTTGCCAGACTCCGAGTTTCGAGTGATAATCGTCGTCCAGATCTTTGATAAGATATAGGGCCATAAAAATTTTATAACGCACAAAGATAATGAATAATTCCGTATATTTGTACCGCTTTATGCTGAACATAAATATTCATACACCATGAAATATCTTACAAACGAAAAACTGCTCATCGTCGGCGCCGGCGGAGCAATCGGTTCAAATGTGGCCCAGAGCGCCCTTATGCTCGGTCTTACTCCAAACATTTGTCTTTATGATATCTTTGAACCGGGTGTTCACGGTGTCGCTGAGGAAATGTGCCATTGCGCTTTCGAAGGCGCAAACATTACCTGGACGACAGACCCCGAGACTGCATTCACTGATGCAAAGTACATCATTTCGTCAGGTGGTGCCCCTCGCAAGGAGGGTATGACTCGTGAAGATCTTCTCAAGGGCAACTGCCAGATCGCCGCTGAGTTCGGCGACCTCATCAAGAAGTACTGCCCTGACGTAAAGCACGTGGTTGTGATTTTCAACCCTGCTGACGTGACCGCTCTCACCGCCCTGATTCACTCGGGCCTCAAGGCTGACCAGCTCACCTCTCTTGCTGCCCTCGACAGCACCCGTCTCCAGGAGGCTATCGCAGCCTACTGCGGCGTGCCTCAGTCAAAGGTGGAGAACGCTCGCACCTACGGCGGACACGGCGAGGCTATGGCAGTTTTCGCATCCAAGATTACCGTTGACGGCAAGCCTCTCGCAGACTTCCAGATTCCTGCTGACAAGTGGGAGGAGATCAAGCACGACACCGTCCAGGGTGGCTCAAAGATCATCAAGCTTCGTGGCCGCAGCTCGTTCCAGAGCCCTGCATATCAGGCTGTCAAGATGATTGAGGCTGCAATGGGTGGCGCCGAGTTCTACTGGCCTGCAGGCTGCTATGTCAACTGCGACAAGTGCGGCTACAAGAACGTGATGATGGCGATGCCTACAACCATCGATGCAAGCGGAGTTCACTTCACCGCTCCTGCCGGCACCGAGGCTGAGATGGCAGATCTCAACGCTTCTTACGAGCACCTCTGCAAGATGCGCGACGAGATTATCTCTCTGGGCATCATCCCTGCAGTTGAGGATTGGGGCACAATGAACCCTAACCTCTAGTATTTTGCACTCTACGGGCTTACGCCCAAACAATACAAGACCGGCTTCACCGCCGGTCTTTTTTTTGACAAGCTTTGAGGCGCTGCGAGCGTGGCGGCTTGCGTCCCCCGCTGGAGCTTAGCCGGGCGCTATAGGTAGAAGTCGCGGGTGAGTTCGGAGTAGGCGGCGCTGCGGCGGTCCCCGTCCTGGAGAACGAGCGTCTGCTCTTCGACTTGGGTGCGGGTGAATGAAAATTCGGCAATCAGTCGGCGGAACGGCTTGCGCTCAGTGGTCTTGATGCTCATCAGGCGGAAAGGGTAGAGCCCGAAAGAAGCGGCGCAGCGCAGCAGTTCCTCACGCTGCTCATAGGGCAGCACCAGCGAAAGGCGGCCCTGCGGTGCGAGATTGGTGGCGCAGAAGGCGCAGATTTCGCGATAGGACAGCGTCCGGGTGTGGCGCGCAGGTGCTTTGCGCGGATCCGGATTGAGCAGGGAATTGTCGTAGAATGGCGGGTTGGAGAAGATATGGTCATAGCTGGATGCCGTGGCGGCGAAGTCGCGGAAATCCGCCCAGATGCACTCCAGGCTGCCCGCCCAGGGTGAACGCGCGAAGTTCTCCGAGGCCTCCTGCGCCGACGGGCCGTCAAGCTCCACAGCGTCAATCCTGCACGCGTCCGCGCCCAGGTCGCAAAGGCGCTGCGCCGCCATAAGGGCAATCACGCCCCCGCCCGTGCCGATGTCCAGCAGCCTCTGGCCTGCCTGCGCTCGCAAAGACATCGCGCTGCCCAGCAGGACAGCGTCGGTGCCCACTTTCAGGGCAGCTCGCTCATTGCTCAGCGAAAATCTCTTGAACCTAAACAAAGAGGCCATCCTTCATCTTCAGGCAGCGGTCGCACAGGGCGCCGAGTTCGGGGTCGTGGGTAACAATGATGATGGTCTGGCCGGTACGCTCGCGCAAATCCAGGAAGACCTTGTGGATCTCCTGCTTGGTCGCGGAATCCAGGTTGCCTGTCGGCTCATCGGCAAAGACGATGGCGGGGTCGTTGACCAGCGCACGCGCGATTGCGACCCTCTGCTGCTCTCCTCCTGAGAGCTCAGATGGCTTATGGTCCGCGCGCTCCGGGAGACCCAGCTGCTCAAGCAGGCTCAGAGCCTTCCGGCGGGCCTGCTTCTGACCCTCGCCTGCAATCATCGCGGGAATCATCACATTCTCCGCCGCGGTGAATTCGGGCAGGAGATGATTGGCCTGGAACACGAAGCCGATGCGGCTTCCCCTGAAACGGGTAAGCTTGTCGCCCTTGAGGGCAAGCGCGTCCGTTCCGTCAATCAGAAGCGAGCCGCTGTCAGGAGAAGACAGGGTCCCGAGAATCTGGAGCAGGGTAGTCTTGCCCGCGCCCGAGGCACCCATAATCGCAAGAATCTCGCCCTTTTCCACGGACAGGCTTATCCCCTTCAGCACTTCAAGGCGGCCGAAAGACTTGTGGATATTGTCTGCTTGGAGTATCATCAGTTCAAAGGTATTAAGAATGTTTTGAAAAAGTTAAAAATTCTCCGAAAAATTTTGATTTTTACAAAATCGCCCGTATATTTGCAATCCCATACGGGAATTCGGGGTGTGGCGCAGTTGGCTAGCGCATCTGGTTTGGGACCAGAGGGTCCT
>JAEDLO010000027.1 GCA_016295245.1 Bacteroidales bacterium
TCGGCCCGCACGCCTTCCTGGTTGACGCTAATTCCGAGCTGGTTTCCCCTTATGTTTTCAAGTCATTCAACAAGGCTGTCTCAAAACTTTCAGACGGTACGGCGGATGACCCGATGAGGGTTTACATCGCACCTTGGGTGTACTGGGTTGACGATCCGGACGACGGCCAGATTCGCCGCAATCCGGACCGGAGCACTCCTATCGGCCTGACTGTCAGGTGTAACTCCCTCCAGCTGCTGGGTATGGGCGAGGATCCGCGCGATGTCATTCTGGCTTCAGCCCGAGGCCAGAGCCAGGGCTCTGTGGGCAACTTTACTATGTTCGACATCTATGGCGACGATTTCGTGGTCAAAGACCTGACGATGGGCAATTACTGCAACATCGACCTCGTCTATCCCAAGCATCCCGAGCTCGGCCGCAAGGCCAGGTACAGCGCCATTACTCAGGCCCAGCTCGCCTTCGGTCACGGCGACCGC
This sequence comes from Bacteroidales bacterium, assembly GCA_016295245.1. GTDB lineage: Bacteria > Bacteroidota > Bacteroidia > Bacteroidales > UBA932 > Cryptobacteroides. The sequence goes on from JAEDLO010000027.1 coordinate 477, forward strand.
TACTATGCTGAGAACGTGCGCTTCGAGGCGCGTCTGAATCTCTGTCCGCTCAACGGCTCAAAGAGGACGCTTTTCGTGAACTGCCACTTCGAGCTGACGGATGACTCCCTGAACGGGACCGCCGTGCACATCGGCTGTGACTTCGACTACTATGGCCGTCAGCCTTTCGGCAGCGCCAGCATCTTTGGCACTGTTTTCCTCGACTGCGACTTCAATATCTGCCACGCCGAGCCTGTGCAGGCTGTCAGCAAGGGTGTGTACCCGCATTCGCTGCTTGACTGCCGCTTTCACGCCGGAAGGCCTGTCGAGCTCGCCTGGACCTTCCGTCCGGAGGAGTGGCTGCGCTGCTACCAGTACAACATCAGCCTCGATGGTGCACCAGCCTTCGTGGGCGCCGCCAAGCCATACAACACCGTGCTTCTCGACCAGAGAGCCCAGCTTGGCGCGTATCGCCTCATCGAGGAGGACGGCAGCGTCCTGTACAACAGCTTCAACCTGCTTCGCGGCGAGGACGACTGGGACCCGATGGGCATACGCAGCCGCGTCGAGGCCCTCTCGCAGAGGGATCACCGTGACTACGGATCCATCCCGACCAGCCTTGTCATCTCGCAGCGCAGCGCCTCCATCCAGACCGGCGGCGAGCCTCTCAAGCTCAGCGCCGCAGTCTATCGCCATAATGGCTATAAGCTTGATAACCAACAGATTCACTGGAAAGCGCAAAGCGGCTTCGAGCGCTACCTGCAGCTCTCTACAGACTGCGGCAACGAGGTGGTCGTGACTGCTGCAAACAGCGATGACCGCACCCTCGAGTTCGACCTTATCGCCTATACCGACTCCGGATTGGAGAGCGCGGTGAAGCTGAGCGTGGCGCCTGATTTCGTGGAAGCGCCGACCTTCCTCAGCAGCCCGCGGATAAGCATTGATGGCGGCCTTGCAAGCGTAAGCTATGAGCTGGATCTTGGCAGCCGCAAGGATGAGTCGCTCGTGACCTGGTACCGCTGTGACGACCGCAGAGGCGGCGGCGCAGTGCCTGTGGCGGTTTCGCGCGGGGGTAAGCCTCTCAAGACCTACCGTCTCCAGAGCGGTGACCGCGGCAAGTTCCTGATGGTCGGCGTGGCCCCCAAGCATCTGCGCTGTGAGGCCGGAGAGGAAGTGCGCGTGGTGGCGTCCCGTCCTGTCAAAGCCTCCCAGACCCCTGCCCAGACGGCCTACAGCAGCGATTTCTCCGATTTCCCTTGCTCGAACCAGACTTCACTGCGTCCGGGTTATTGGACCATCGACGCCTTCAAGCCTGAGGATACCCGTGATTACCAATGGAGCGTGGATCTCTCGAAGCCTTGCTGGACCTGGGGCCCGGGCATCAACGGCGCAAAGGGTCTCGGCATTCAGCAGCTCCAGCAGGGTGCACGCCTGCGTTACACCCCTATCGAGGGGAAATACGGCGATATGAGCGTATGCTGGCAGCTTGACCCCGCCAAGGACGGCGGCCAGGGCTTCGCCAGCGCCAGGATGCAGTACCTCGACCTCTTCATCAAGTTCGACACCCGCACGCTCAGCGGCTACGCGCTCCGCGCCATCCGCACCACCAAGTACGCCAATGCGGTGGATGTCGTCCTTGTGCGCTACGACAATGGAATGGTCAGCAATATCTGCGAGCCTGTGACCGTGGACTGCTTCCTGACGGGCTGCGTGATGAAGGTCTGGACGGAAGGCAATATGCTCAAGGCCAGGGTAGAAGGCCCTATGGGCCGTCCTGAGCTGGCCTCGGACCCGAATGTCCACAGGTCTGCCGACCTGAGCGCTCCGATCGGGACCAGCTCATTCGGAGGTTTCGGCCTCCAGCACACGAGCACAGTCGGTACCGAAAGCCGAATCCTGATCCATTCAGTTGACGTCCAGTGGCGTTAGTACGCCAGGATATCCCACAGATCGCGTATGCGCTGCTCCGGGTCCCAGCGGCCGTCAAAGGTCCAGAGGGCCGTGGTCGAATGGTACGCCGGAGCGCCAGGCGCCAGATGCATATTGTCCTCCAGCCACAATGAATGTCCGCCCTCGCGGTAGTTGCGGCAATAGTAGATGCGCTCGCCCCACTCGCAAGGGTCGAGGACCTGGTCGGAGTAGGCGTAGTGGATGTTCTGATCGAGGATGTTCCTGCTCATCCGGCAGTTGACTATGTAGATGTGGGCATCGTGGTGGTAGCGTCCCAGCAGGGTAGGGGATGCGGCGTCGAAGTCGGAATTGGTGATCACGAACTTCTTGTTCCTGTCGCCGCGTCCGTCGTGCCAGATCATTGCGCGGGAGTCCCCGAAGAAGCGGCAGCGCGTAGCATAGCACCAGCCCCTCGGGCAGATGAAGTCCACTCCCGGGCAGTTGATTTCGAGATCGGCGTGGTAGTACATTCCGTTTCCTCCCGGTGCCCAGAGGGCGAGGGCGTCGTTGCCGGTGGAGTTGATGGTGCAGTTGATGATGATGCAGCGGTCGGCCGCTCCGCGGATTGCAAAGCGGTGGGGCAGCCAATGCTTCTGCTCAACCGGGATGCCTTCGGTCGAATAATTGTTTGAGATGGTGAAGCCGCTGATGATACAGTCTGCGGCTTCTTCCTTTATGTTGATTACCAGGCCGTTTGCTGCGCCCTTGCCGTTCTGCTCGATGAAGGTCTCGCCGCGCGACTCGCCGACGAGCACTATGCCCGGCTTGCCGATGGTGAGGCTCTCCTCATAGCGTCCTTTGCGCACGTAGATGCGCCAGTTGCCCTGCTCGGGAGCCTTGTCTATAGCGGCCTGTATGCTCTGCCCCGGCTTGACGATGACGTCGAAGGCCTTGATATCGACGCTCGGCTCGCGGTACAGCTGAATCCTGCCGTTTTCGTTTGCGCCCTTGGTTTTCAGGCTGATGGACACTTTGTGCTTGGGATCATATCTGTCCGCCCACTCGTTGTAGAGCGGATAGAGGGAGGCGGCGCGGTTGCCGTACCAGCCGTAACCGTTGCGGCGCTCACGTCCGATCTGCTCAAGCCTGCGGCGCGGCAGACCGTCACGATCGCACACGTACGGCTCGTTGTAACGCAGGTCGTAGAAGCGTGCCCATATCGGCTCGGCGGACGGGTCCTCCACAAGGCGGGTATTACGATCCGCGCCGGTGCCGGTCCTCACGACGCGCAGGCCGGTGAGCTTGAATGTGTCAAACCATTTCATCGCGCCGTGTACGGCTTCCTTCACCCTGCGGTCGGGATTCGGCAGCTCCATCAGCAGGCGCACCAGCGCGGCGCTTTCCTGGGAGCAGAATGACGGCAGCTCATAGGCGCGGGCGCTTGCGGGCTTGAGCGTGACGGGGTCGTTTTGTTGGCACCATACCGTCGGCTCCCCGTCCACGCGGATTTGGCTTGCCAGGATGCAGTCGATGCCCTTGTCGAATGAAGTCTGGAGCCTGCGGCGCATCGCCTCGTCGGTCAGGCCGCCGCCGTAAGGCTCAACCTGGTCGATTACGTCCCTGAAGAGCCTCAGGGTGTTTGCCATCGCGTCGTCGTTGAAGGTGACGTTGACCTGATAGCCTGTCATCTGCGGCCAGAATTGTGGCCATCCGCCGTTGGGGTACTGCCCGCTCAGGAGATACTCCAGGGCGGCGTTGAAGCTCCCGGCGTAGCGCTCGTCGCGGGTCTGCTGCCACAGGCGGGCAAGGTAGCTCATCTGCATCGTGGTGGCGTTGTTGTCAATGGTCGAGTCGTCGGTGCGGCTCTTCTCCTTGAGCACCAGGGCGTGTTCGCTGTCGGTCATGCGCCTGGCCATATCGATGTTTTTCGGCCATCCGCCGGTGACTCTCTGGTACTCCAGAATCTGGTCGCCTATGCGTCGGGCTTCGTCTGTCTTAAAAAATTCGGGGTCTGTGGACCTCATTGCCGCCTTTGAATCCTGGGAAGCGGCCTTGGGCGCCGGTACGAGCAGAAAGAGTGCAGCTGCGGCGAGAAAAGAAATGGTATGCGTAGTCATTGTGTTGTGGTTTTTGATGCGTATATTTGCGGAGTCTATTTGCAAATTTAGCCAAATATTAGTTAAATTAGACGATAATTATAAATACCTAATAGCCATGTCATTTATCAATGAAGATTTCATGCTCTCGAATGCTACGGCCAAGGCGCTGTATCACGAGCATGCCAGCAAGATGCCGATCATCGATTACCATTGCCATCTTGTTCCTCAGCAGATAGCTGAAAACATCCAGTTCCGCGACATTACCCAGCTCTGGCTCGTTGACGGTCACTACGGCGACCACTACAAGTGGAGAGCGATGCGTGCCAACGGCGTATCCGAGGATTACCTCACCGGCGGCAAGCACAGCGCCTGGGAGACCTTCGAGAAATGGGCCGAGACCGTGCCATACACTATGCGCAACCCTCTCTATCACTGGACCCATCTCGAGCTCAGCCGCGTATTCGGCATCGACAAGCTCCTCAGCCCTAAGACCGCACGCGAAATCTTCGAGGAGTGCAACGCCAAGCTCGCAACCCCTGAGTTCCGCGGCCAGGCCCTCATCCGCAAGTTCGGCGTCGAGACCATCTGCACCACCGATGACCCTGCAGACGACCTCCGCTGGCACAAGATGATCGCAGAGAATCCTTTCGGTACCAAGGTCGTTCCGGCCTGGCGTCCTGACAAGGCTATGGCTATCGAGAACCCTGCTGCATACAAGGCATATATCGAGCAGCTCGGTGCTGCAGCAGGTATGGAGATCAAGACCTACACAGACCTCCAGGATGCCCTCCAGAAGCGTCACGACTTCTTTGCTTCGATGGGCTGCAAGCTTTCTGACCACGGTCTCGAGAACTTCTATTCAGCTGACTATACCCAAGCTGAGGTTGACGCCATCTTCGCAAACACCCTCGCCGGCAAGACTCCGAGCGCAGACGAGCTCGAGAAGTTCCGCAGCGCCTTCCTCTTCGACCAGGCCGTTATGGATGCCGAAGCAGGCTGGGCACAGCAATTCCACATCGGAGCCATCCGCAACAACAACTCCAAGATGTTTGACCTCGTAGGCCCTGATACCGGCTATGACGCTATCCACGACCTCGAGATTGCCGCTGCCGGCAACAAGTTCTTTGACCGCCTCACCAAGGCCGGAAAGCTCGCCAAGACCATACTCTACTGCCTTAATCCTAAGGACAATGAGGTGATGATGACTATGGCATACACTTTCAATGACGGTACCTGTCCGGGCAAGATGCAGTTCGGTTCAGGCTGGTGGTTCCTCGATCAGGAAGTCGGAATGCGCCGCCAGATGGATGCCCTCAGCGTCCTGGGCCTCTTCAGCCGCTTCGTCGGAATGCTTACCGACTCACGCAGCTTCATCTCTTATCCTCGTCACGAGTACTTCCGCCGCATCCTCTGCGACGTGGTCGGAACTGACGTCGAGAACGGCAAGCTCCCTAAGGAGGAGATGGAGAGAATCGGCCAGATGATCGAAGATATCTCATACAACAACGCAAAGAACTATTTCAATTTCTAGAATTATGGCTCTCGACAACAATCCATATTATCTCAAGGCCCTCGAATATATCGAGAACACCGACCTTGCCACACTCGAGAATGGCAAGCACTTCATCGACGGAGACAATCTCTTCGTGAATATTGTCGATTCGAATATGAAGACCCCTGAACAGGCAAGGCTTGAGGTGCACGACAATTACATCGACATCCAGATTCCGCTCGACAAGGAGGAAAGCTTCGGTGTGAAGCCTCGCAGCGAGTGCAAGGAGGCTGACGGAGAATTCAACACCGAAAAAGACATCCTTTTCTTCAAGGACAAGGACTGGACCACCGTCACCGTAAAAGTCGGCGAGGCCATCACCTTCGAGCCACACACCGCCCACGCTCCGCTCATCGGAGAAGGCACCATCCACAAGGCAATCTTCAAGGTGAAAGTAGCTTAAGCTTTTCCATCCACGGCGGCCTTCCCCGCCCGGATTTCAATAAAGAGGATAACCTGGTATTTCCGGGTTATCTTCTTTTTTTGTCCTGTGATCTGGTTTTGGTGAGTTGATAATTGTCTGCCGGTTGTGCGGAAGGGCTATGGCTGGCTCCGGAGGAAGTTTATGAGTTTGACCATATTGGTCATATAGCTCTGCACAGAGATGACTTCCTTTGGAAGGGGAGCGTCGCTGAAGCCGGGGTTCTCCGCGGATACTCCCGGGAGCTTGCCCGGCCAGTAGTCCTTGTTGTCAAGGGCCTTGATGATTTCTGCGACCTCGTCCTTGTCAACCGGGTTGCCGCTGCCTTTCGAGCAGAAAGCCGGGAACTTGCGCTGCTTTGCCTTAGCTCCGTTGAGGGGAGAATCGGCGGTTGCCTCTTCCACGCTCATTGCCAGCAGGGCCTCATACCGCTCTTTCAGGTCTCCGATCTTTATGGTGCGGTATGAGCGGTAGTGGGTAATAAGATTCTCAGGATTGTAGTCTACCCAATACCTGCCCTGGTCGCGGTGGAGATAGAGAGGCTTGCCGCTGCCTACTTCTACGAAGGTTGGGCAGAGAATCTCCCCCTCGTGCAGCTTGACGCCGAAAAAGTCCACCATATCGGGACCGTACTTGATGCTTTCCAGGAACTCCAGTGCGTCAGGTATCCTCGCCAGATACTTGCTGTCTCCGGTCCAGCAGTAAAAGTCCATCAGATTGCCTATCATCTCGGCTGTCGCAGTGGCTGCCCAACCCCTCGGCTCGAAGTCGCGTGCGTGTCCCGGGCTGTAGTTGAAATCCAGCTTGTGCTGCATCGCCCAGCCGGCCTGCGGCTTTCCTCCCTGGAGCACTAGCACGCAGTGCATTGCCCTGGAGATGGGCTCCAGCACCCTTTCCTCTCCAAGCATAGTGTAGCAGTCGAGCAGGAAGTGGATGTTGCCCGTGTGGACGCCATCATTGATGGTGATGAAAGAGGAGTAGTCTTCCTTGCCCTCGTGGACAAAGTCGTGGCGCAGCGGCCATCTCTGAGGCCAGCCGCCTACGGGATACTGGCTCTCGAGCATAAAGTCGATGGCTTTGTCTATGCTCGGTCTGAGCGCCGGGTCGAGGTCTTCCATATAGAGGCGCAGCAGGAAACCCGCTGCGTCGATGGTGCCGTCGTCGAAGGTGGCGTTGCCGCTGTAATGGAGGTGCTCCTGGGCGCAGTACTGGTAGCCTGCCGCAACCTTTTTGTACCAGTCTTTAAGTGAGGCTTCGCCGGCGAAGTCCGCCATATAGTTCCAGCCGCCGCAGGGAAGCTGCGCCCAGATGAGTGCTGAGGCGGCCTGCTTTGCAGCCTTGAGGTAGTATTCATCGCCGGTGGCGTGGTATGCATCGAGGAAGACTCCGCCCATCGCGGGTGTGCCCCTTTCTATCCACATCATTGAAGGCTTGGCCTCAAGCTCTCCCCAGCAGCGTGAAAAGTCGGGGGAGTAGTTCCACAGGTAAGCTCCGTTGTTGGAGACCTTTTCCACCATAAACTCCGTGGCTTTGCGCATCGCACGGGTGGCGGAAGCCGCATCTGCCTTTCCGGCCTTTCCCCAAGAGGGGAAAGCCAGAAGAGCAGCGAGCAGGGATAGAGTGAGTGATTTGGAGATGTTCGTCATAATGTTGTGTATCAGTTGTTTCTAGTATTGCCAGTTGGCGAAAGGATCCCAGGTGTCGCTGCGACCTATGACCTTTTCGAAACTGTACTCGGCCGCCTGCTTTGCCTTCAGCTGTTTTGACCACTTCACTCTCTTTGAAGTGTCGGAGCCCGGTCCGCGGTTGTTGTACTCGGCGTAGAAGGCGGTCTTTTCCCTCTGAGGCTTGTTCCAGTTGTGCCAGCCCTCCGGACGGATATGGCTGCCAAGTTCGCAGTTGAGGTAAACGACATTGGCGTAGTCCCTCCAAGGGCGGCCGAGATAAACCTTGTCGACGCCTTCGGCAGCGGTGAAGCGGCAGTTGTTGAATACATAGCCGTATTTCTGGCCCTTGTCGGTGGAGGCGGCGGTGATGTAGCTGTTCTTCTTGGAGTGAATCTGGCAATTCTCGAAATAAGCGATGCCGGAGCCGAAGATGAAGTCGGTGGTGCCCTCGATATAGCAGTCGCGGTAGTAAGTGCGCGGAGCCTGCCCGTCGGCGCTGTACAGGCCGGAAGTGAAGATTGTGTCCTGATAGCCGAGGAAGCGGCAGTTGTAGAAGTAGATGCGGTCACCTGTGGTGGTAAGGGCGACTGCCTGGCCTACCTTTTCGCCGGGACCGGCGGCGTTCTCGACGGTGATGTTGCAGAAACTGAGGTAACTGCCGTCGATGTACATTGTGGATGAGCCGAAGGTGCCCATCTTCTCCTCGCGGTCAGGGTATTGCTTCTGGGCGTAGTCGTCGTAGGTGATGACCGTGCTCTCTGCATCCTTGCCGATGATTGCGATGTTGCGCTTGCTGACCGGGATGTGGATTTTTTCCTTGTAGATGCCCGGCTTGACGAGGATGGTGGTAGGGATGCTCACAAGGTAGTCAGGGCAGGCGTTGATGGCGTCCTGGACCTTGAGGAAGTCGCCGCGGCCGTTGGGGTCCACGACGAAGTTGTAGCGCACCAGATGCTCGGTGATGCGCGGAATCTTGAGGCTGATGGAGTCGCAGACGATCTCGCAGTTGCGCCTTGCGCCGCGCGCGTTGGAGTGGGTGTCGTCCTGAAGGCCATCCGGCCTTACGGCATATTCGCCTTTCTTGAGGTGCATGAAGTACTGCTTCGAGGCCTCGTCGCCCGCTTCGCTGATCCACTTGATGGTGGCGTCCTCCATATCGATGAGGATGGTGCCTGTCTGCCTTGCGACCTCCTTCATTGCGGCGGGATATTCGCCGTGGGTGGTGGGATCGAGCTTGCCGTCAACGAACTTGCGGCGTGCCACAGGGGTCAGCAGCACGGGGGTCACACCCATCTCGCGGGCGGTGCTGATGAACAGGCGCAGGTTGTCCTGGTACTTGCCCCAGGCCGGTACGCCCGTGCCTTCCTTGTGGACCTTCTCGTCATTGTGGCCGAACTGGACGAAGAGAAAGTCGCCCGGCTTCATAGCCTTCTTGACATTGTCCCAGATGCCTTCGCGGATGGCGCTTTCGGTGCTGCGTCCGTTCTTGGCGTAGTTGATTACACGTACTTCGTCGTCAACAAAGTTTTCGAAGACCATACCCCAGCCGCGCTCGGGACTGCCCAGTGAGAGGTCCTTGTCGGCCATTGTCGAGTCGCCCATAAGGTGGATGGTGAATTCCGGCTCGCCGGCCTTTGAAAGTGCTGCGGCGCTCAAAAACAGGGCTGCAGCAAAGAGGATTTTCTTTATCATAATGTTGTTGTGTTGTTGTCTAACCAAGCCATTTGAGGAAACTCTCGGCCCTTCCGCGGGATACGTAAAGGTCTGCGGGGCAGTTCGGTAATCAGGAAGGTAGAAAGCGGAAGGATGACGAGCGCTGAGATAGGCAGCAGGCTCAGCAGGGAAGCTAGTCCGCTTCCCAGGGCAAAGCCGACTACGTTAACCGTGAGGACGGCAATGGTCATAAAGAGCTCACCCAACTTGTACTGAAGGCAGAGGATGAGCACCATAAGCATCGTCAGCAGGGTGAGAAGCAGGTCATCGGCGATGCCTCCAAGCTGGCAGACGAGGGAAACGACAGCGTGCGTCAGGGCGAACGCGTGAATAATTATTTGCGGTTTCGTTACTTTCATTGGTTATTGATGTGAAGATAGTGAAAATTATTTGATTCATACCGTTCAGCCATCAAATTCAACAGTTCGTCATTGTTTATTTTATTATCTTTGCGCCGAGCCTGGAGACTATATCATCGGATGCCCACTACCTGACCAACCCTCAGGCCTACGTAATTGAAAAGAAAACTGTTGATGCCGAAAGCGTCCTTGATGTCAAGATGGCCGCCGGCGGCGGATTCGCAATATCGTTTGAGAAATGCAGATAACGTTCAAGATTCAGTATAGGACTCAGTGGGGCGAGAGCCTGTCCCTGGTCCTGAATGACAAGAAATACCCTATGGAGTGGGGCGAAGGAGGAGTCTGGACCGTCAAGGTCAAAGACTGCAAAGCCGCCTGGCTCAAGAAATATTGCTATGTGCTTATGCGTGACGGACTTATCATCCGCAGCGAGTGGAGCTTCCACAGCTCGGCCAGCGCAAAGCTCATAGAGGACAAGTGGATTGACTGCCCGATTCCGGGTTGTCCTTTCGTGCGCGAGCATCAGGCATCCAAGTTCGACCGTCCGGGCTTCAGGGGAGCGGGTACCGCCATCCCTGTGTTCTCGCTTCGCACCGCCTCCGACTTCGGTATCGGCGAGTTCAAGGATCTCAGACCGCTGGTTGACTGGGCTGCCGCGACCGGTCAGTGCATCATCCAGCTCCTGCCTGTCAACGACACCACCCGCAAGGGCGAATGGATGGACTCCTATCCATACAGCCCTATCTCCTCATTCGCGCTACATCCGCTCTACATCAACCTCCAGGCCCTGGGCATCAGGGAGACGGCCGCCTTCAAAAAGGAGCAGGCTGAGCTCAATGCCCTCGGAGAGATTGACTATCCGCGCGTATTCAAGGCCAAGATGAAATACATACGCAAGGCTTTCCTCGCTTCTTCGAAAAAGGACCTTCAGTCCGCATCATACAAGAAATTCGTTGCCGCCAACGCTTTCTGGCTCGAAGAGTACGCGCAGTTCTGCGCGAAGCGCGACGGCCTCGAGCCGGAGTACTACTGCTGGATGCAGTGGCAGCTGGACAAGCAGTTTGCCGCCGAGGTCAAGTATGCCCGCGCCAAGGGCGTTTCACTCAAGGGTGACCTGCCTATCGGAGTCAGCTCCGACAGTGCGGAAGCCTACTGGCATCCTGAGCTCTTCAACCTCGACTCGACTGCCGGTGCCCCGCCTGATTACTTCAGTACAGACGGTCAGAACTGGGGCTTTCCGACCTACAACTGGGAAGAGATGGCAAAGGATGATTTCGCCTGGTGGAAAGCCCGCCTCAGAAAGATGTCTGAGTACTTTGATGCCTTCCGCATCGACCATATTCTCGGCTTCTTCCGCATCTGGGAGATACCTGCCGGCGTGCGCAGCGGCATTGCAGGCCACTTCAACCCGGCTCTTCCTTACAGTCCGGAGGAGATTGCCTCGATGCACCTGCCACTTGACGGCCTGTTCCACGAGGACCCGAGACATCCGGGTATGTACCAGCCTCTCATCTGCCCGGCTTCGCAGAATCTTCCGCAGTGGCAGCAGGAGCGCTTCGGCGCCCTCTACAATGACTTTTTCTATCACCGCCACGACGAGTTCTGGCGCAGGAATGCCGAAAGAAAACTGCCTGAGCTGCTCAGCGCCACCGGTATGCTCGCCTGCGGCGAAGACCTTGGTATGGTGCCTGACTGCGTGCCGGGTGTAATGGACCACGAGCGCATCCTTTCGCTCAAGATGCGCGGAATGCAGGGCGAGGGCCCTTGGAAGGAACTCAGCGTCTGCGCGACTTCAAGCCACGATATGGAGACCCTGCGTATGCAGTGCCACAACGATCCTGAGCCTTGGGAGGTGCGCAATATGCTCTGGGAGTTCCTTTCATCGCCTTCTATGCTTGCAATCTTCCCACTTCAGGACTGGATTGCTCTCGACAAGAAGCTGCGCCGCCAGGACAGGAACGTGGAGCGCATCAACTATCCTGCCGATTCGGAGAATCACTGGAAATTCCGCATCCACTTCCCTCTCGAAGAGCTTTCGCAGCAAGGCGCTCTGAACGCCGTGATTGAGGGCCTGCTGAAAGACAGTGCCCGCTACAGCTACAAGCAGGAGGAAGCATAAGCGTTCTTGATTCAGATCCCTTCCCCGGATTCGAAGGTAGGGATCTGGACCGAACGGGCTTGAAGTACTTTTGATTCAGGAGGAACGTCGTGGGTGAGCCAGAGGTTACCTCCGATTACGCAGTCGTGGCCTATCCGCACGCGACCGAGTATCGATGTGTTTGAATATACGGTGACGTTGTCCTCGAGTATAGGATGACGGGGCTTGTCGATGGGTTTGCCCTCAGCGTCGTGGCTGAAGTTGCGTGCTCCCAGGGTCACTCCCTGGTAGAGCATACAGTGCTTGCCGATGACGCTGGTGGCGCCGATTACCACGCCCGTGCCGTGGTCAATGGCGAAGTATTCGCCTATGGACGCGGCGGGGTGGATGTCTATGCCCGTTTCGCTGTGGGCCAACTCGGTCAGGAAGCGTGGTATTCTCGGGACTCCCAGCCCGTAGAGGCAGTGGGCGACGCGGTAATAGAGCATTACCTTGACCAGCGGATAGCAGAGGATGACCTCGCCGGGATCGGTGACGGCCGGGTCATTGTGCACGACGGCTTCGACGTCGGTGTTGAGTACCCGCCCGATTTCCGGCAAGGCCTCCATAAACTTGTCCACTATTTCAGCTCCATCTTCCATAATCGTTGCTAGCTGGCTTGAAAGGGAACTGCGTATGGCCTCCTTGCCGTCAATCCAGGTGGGGATGTCGGAGTATTCCGGGAAGATCTCGTACTTGACGAGCTCCATCAGTTTTGTAAGTTCTTTTTTGCTTGGTGCCCTATACATATCGGTTGACAGGATTAAAGAATTCCGGTTGAGAGATATCTTTCGCCAGTGTCAGGCAGGAGGGCGACAATCAGCTTGCCCTCGTTCTCCTCACGGCGAGCAAGCTGCGCGGCGGCGTGGAAAGCTGCTCCTGAAGAGATGCCGCTGAGTATGCCGAACCTGCGGGCGAGGGTCCTCATTGCCTCGAAGGCATCCTCGTCCTTGACAGTCAGCACTTCGTCAATTACGCTGCGGTCGAGGGTTTCAGGCACAAAGCCGGCGCCTATGCCCTGGATACGGTGAGGCCCGGCGACTCCGCTGCTCAGAACCGGTGAGCCCGCCGGCTCGACCGCAACCACGCTCACTTCGCCCTTGTGGGCCTTCAGAGCCTTGCCTGTTCCGCTAACGGTTCCGCCCGTACCCGCTCCCGCCACGAAGATGTCAACCTGCCCATCAGTGTCGGCCCAGATCTCCTCTCCCGTGGTTCTCCGGTGGACGGCAGGGTTGGCAGGGTTTACGAACTGACCGAGTATCACGGCGCCGTCAATGGAGTCGCGCAGCTCTTCGGCCTTGCGTATCGCGCCCTTCATTCCTTCCTTTCCCGGAGTGAGCACCAGCTCGGCTCCGTAGGCCTTCAGCAGCATTCGGCGCTCCTGGCTCATCGTCTCCGGCATAGTCAGGATTACCTTGTAGCCCTTTGAAACACCTATCCAGGCGAGGCCGACGCCGGTATTGCCGCTGGTAGGCTCGATGATGGTGGCCCCGCTCTTGAGCAGGCCCTTCTGCTCGGCATCCTCTATCATTGCCAGAGCTATTCTGTCCTTTACGCTTCCTCCCGGATTGAAGAACTCGACTTTTACTGCAATTCTTGCCTTTTGGCCTTCAAGGCCGCTGATCTCTACCAGCGGGGTTCTTCCGATCAGCTCAGTGATGTCTTTGTGGATCATAACGATATTGATATGTGAATATAAACAAAGCGGCCTGCCAGATGTCAACTGGCAGGCCGAAATACTGTATTGCGCTTCTATGGCTTACACAGCAGTTCTTCCGCACCAGTCACCCGGTCCGAAACAACAGCAGCAACAAGAGTTGATTGTGTAAGTCATCGTGAAAAATCCAAACTGTTTCCGCAAATATTGAATGTTTATTCGAGAAATGCAAGAGCTGGGCTTAAAATTATTATCTTTGCAGAAATAACCGACAACATTAATCACACAACAAAATGCGTAGAATACACACTCTATTAACAGCAGCCGTCCTTTCGGTGCTCGTCCTTCCGTCGTGCTGCGGCGGTGGCTCAAAGCAGGCCGGGGAGCAGGCTGAGCAAACAGAAAAAACAATGACAAAGCAGAGCGACAACTTCATCTTCGAAGCCGACAAGCAGTGGGAAGATGCCGGCGGCGGGGTAGTACGTCAGGTGATGGGCTACAACGACGACATTATGATGGTCAAGGTAAAATTCGTAAAGGGTCAGGAAGGCTCGCTCCATTCTCACCCTCATTCACAGTGCACCTACGTTGCATCCGGAAAGTTTGAGTTCCGTATCGGTGACGTGGTGAAGATTGTCCAGGCCGGTGATGCCCTCTACAAGCAGCCGGGCATCGAGCACGGATGCGTCTGCCTTGAGGACGGTCTGCTTATCGACTGCTTCTCTCCGATGAGAGACACCTTCATCAAATAGTCTTCCGCGGTTCAAGGTGAATCATAATGTGGGTGTTCTGACCGAACTCCTCACGCAGATTCCTTTCAATGGCAGAAGCTGCCTCATGCGCCTCCACAAGAGGCGTTTTTCCGTCCATACGGACGTGCATCTCAATGGCGATGCGATTGCCCATCTTTCTGGTCCTGAGATGGTGGACATCGCTGATTCCCTCCTGGACAAGGGTGATGGTCTTGATTTTTTCCTCAACCTCTTCGCTCAGGCTTTTCTCGAGCAATTCCTCGACTGAATGCCAGGCGAGCTTGATGCCGGTGAATATGATGAAGGCGCTTACCACAAGGGCGGCAACCGGGTCGAGCACTGCCCATTGCTTGCCCAGAAGAGCCGCGCCTCCGATGCCCACGGCGGTGCCTATGGACGAAAGCGCGTCGCTGCGGTGATGCCAGGCATTGGCTTCAAGCGCCTGCGAATCGACCTCCCTGGAGACCTTGCGGGTCTTGCGGAAAACCCATTCCTTGGCGATTATGCTGACCAGGGCGGCAACCAGGGCTATGATGCCCGGCTGCTCGAGATCCTCTCCGCGGATGAAGTCGATGATGTTGAGGATGGCGTTCTTGCCTATCATAATGCCGACATACAGAAGGGCAAGGCCGATAATGGTTGTGGCAAGGGTTTCGTACTTGCCGTGACCGTAGTCGTGATCGCCGTCTTCGGGCTTAGAGCTTATCTTGACAAAGACCAGCACTACGATGTCGGTAAGGAAGTCGCTGAGCGAGTGGACAGCATCGGCAATCATTGCTGCCGAGTTGCCCACTATGCCCGCGAGAAATTTGACGACGAGAAGAAGAATATTTACGATAGATCCGAGTAAAGTGACCCTGAAGATCTTCTTCTCACGCATATCAGTAGATTTCGACTGAACCTCCGTCATTTTTCTTGATGTTAGAAATAGCAAATATAGCTATTTTGGCACCAATCCAATGTCCTTCTTTGCCTTTGAAAGTATCGCCGAAGGCTTTGAACTTCTTTCCGTCAAGGCTGTAGAAGAACTTGAAATTGCAGTCCTTGTCAACATCAATTCTCATCCATACGCTGCAATACTTCACACCGTCCTGATAGCTGGAGGTCTTGAGGGGGCTGCTGCACAATACAACTTCTTCTCCGCCCTTGGTGGCGTCTATGCACTCGCGCCTTACGAGGCTCACATTCTGCCCGTCAAAATCGAGCTCAAGTGTGCTGTAGTTGTGGCCGAAAGCGGCCAGGCCCACTCTTTCGCTCTCGTATGAAGGCCTGTACACCAGCTTGGCTGTGAAGCTCATCTCGGGTCCGACTACTTTCTGCGAGAGGATGTTCGGTGTGTCGCGCAGATTACGCCAGCCTTCAGGGCTCTTGATGCAGTGTAGCCTCAGGCAGCCATCGGTAGGATTGGTCATATACCAGCTGAAATGAGGGTTGGCCTCCCATTGCCAGTTGAGCGGAATGGATGTGCCCGTGAAGCCGGTGCTTGTCGCAAGGGCTGAAATGCCCTCGAGAGGAGCATTGACGTGAGTAGCGGGCTTGCGGAAGCTGGAAACGGGCTCGCCGATGCCGTCGCCGTTGATGTCCACGCCGATGATGCACCAGTCGTCCTCGAGCCAGGTCATAGGCTGAAGGTGGCAGACCCTGCCCCAGGCGTAGCGGTCTTCGAAGTGCATAAACCAGTCGTTGCCCTCCACGTCGCTCACCCAGCCGCCCTGGTGTGGGCCGTGGATGTCAGTGTTGCCCTGGTGGAGGACCGTCTTCCACTCGTAAGGGCCATAGACGCTCTTTGAACGGAGGACGAGCTGCCAGCCTTCCTTGACTCCGCCGGACGGGGCGAAGATGTAGTAGTAGCCGTTCCTTTTGTAGAACTTCGGTCCCTCGACGGTGTTGTTGCCGTTTTTCTTGCCGTCAAAGACTAGAACCTGGTCGCTGATGGTCCTGGTGCAGTCTTTATCGAGCTCGCATACGCTCAGCACGCTCTTGAAGCCTGCCCTTGAACCTGCCCATCCGTGGACAAGATAAACTCTGCCGTCTTCGTCCCAGAGCGGGCTCGGGTCTATGAGGCCCTTGCCCTCGAGCACGAGGTGAGGCTTGCTCCACTCGCCCCTCGGGTCGTTGGTGTGGACCTGATAGATGCCGTGGTCAGGGTCTCCCCAGAAGATCCAGAAGGTGCCCTCGTTGTAGCGTATGCAAGGAGCCCAGATTCCGTCCCCGTGGGCCGGAGCGTCGAAGTGCGAAGCCGGCTCGAGTCTCTGCACGGCCGCTCCTGCGATTTCCCAGTTCACGAGGTCTGTGGAATGGAGAATCTGGAGTCCGGGGTAACAGGTGAAGGATGAGGATGTCATCCAGTAATCGTCACCGACCCTGATCAGGTCCGGGTCTGAGTAGTCGGAGAAGAGAACAGGATTCTTGTACTCTTCTTTGTCGATACGCCTGGCCATAAAAGGATTACTCTGTGCCGCGAAGCCACAGCACAGAGTAAACGTCAGAGCCAAAAGCGCTTTCTTGGAAATATTACTTTTAAGCACTTGTGTCTTTGATTAGAGATTTTGAACTTTTGCAAACCAGTCTGCTGCTGACTTGACGTCGGCCTTTGACCAGCAGGAACCGAAGCAATAGCTGAAGGTCTCGCCCTGGGCGAGAGTAGTGCCTACAAGGCCGTGGCTCAGGTCGGAGGAAATGCGTGTCCAGCTAGCCTGAGGCGAGGCGACTGCAACGCCGAGCATACCGTCTTCAGGCTCTACGCTCTGGTCTGAAGCCTTCTCCCAGATGGCGAAAAATTTGTCCCCGACAGATTCTTCGACTATGGTCTGCTGTGAAGGGTGACGGAATACACCGGCGGCGACACTCAGGGAATCTCCCGTGAAGTTGTACTTGTCCTCCACCTGACAGAAGTAACTGTCGGCGCAGACGGTCACCTTCTTCACGAGGCTGACGGTCTGCTCTCCGGCCTGCCACTCAGGGTAGCTGAGACTGAAGACGATCTTCTCAGGAGTCTGCTCGAGTATCTCGCAGCTGCGGTAGTTGGTCTGTGGGAAGAAAATCTGGCCTGAAACGGGACATACCGGAGCTGAAGCGCCGCCACCGAGGCTGACTGCCACCTTGTAGCAGTCCTTGCCGTCGTGGTTGCGGTGATAGTAGTTGGCGTCCTTCTGGGCCTCGGCATACCACTTGTCGGCAACGAGCCCGCCCGGCATCTTCACCCAGATGTCGATGCCCGGAGAAGTCGGATTGCCCTCGAGAGCCTCACCGTAGAAACGTCCTGCGATGAGGTTGTTCTCGAAGACGAAATCGTCCATTCTTTCAGGCACGGCACGGGCGTTAACCTTCTGCTCCTCCTGCTTTGGGGCGCAGGATACGAGAGCAGCCAGGCAGATGATTAACAGTGCTGTCCTTTTCATCTTACTTCAGGTCAGAGGTTGCGCACCAGTCCATATCGTTGTAGTCGTCGTTCTCGCCGCACATACCCCAGATGAAGGTGTAGTTGCGGGTTGCACAGGCTGAGTGGATGCTCCACTGCGGAGAGATGACGGCCTGCTCGTTGTGCATCCAGATGTGACGGGTCTCCTGAGGCTCGCCCATAAAGTGGCACACAGCTGCATCTTCAGGTACTTCGAAGTAGAAGTACACCTCCATACGGCGATCGTGGGTGTGGGCCGGCATAGTGTTCCAGGTTGAACCCGGAGCAAGCTCGGTCATACCCATCTGAAGCTGGCAGCAAGGCACAACTTCCTTGACGAGGAGGCGGTTGATGGTCCTTTCGTTGCTCTCCTCGAGGCTACCCAGGTGCATAACGACAGCGTCGTCCTTGCTCACCTTCTTCACGCCGGTCTCGCGGTGTGCTGTGGCCGAGCAGAAGTAGAAGTGTGCAGGCTTGTCGGCAGAGTCGCTCTTGAAGGTCACGTGGCGGTTGCCGCGGCCTACATAGAGGGCCTCCTTGTATTCGAGGTGGAACTCCTCGTCGCCGACAACTACGCTTCCGGCGCCGCCGACATTGATGATGCCGAGCTCGCGCCTCTGGGTGAAGTAGTCTGCCCTGAGGACTTCAGGAGCGCTGAGAAGCAGGTCTTCCTTAACTGGAACTGCACCTCCGGCGATGATGCGGTCGAACATTGAATAGACCATATTGATCTCGTCGGCCACCATCACGTTCTCCACAAGGTATTCCTTGCGGATGCGCTCGGTGTCATAGTGCTTGGCGTCGAGATTGCTTGACGCCTGGCGAACTGTACAGTTTATTTTTGCCATTGCAGTATTCTGTTTTGTCAGGGATTAAGCCGGCTGCTTGCCGATGTATGCGAGGATACCTCCGTCAACATAGAGGATGTGGCCGTTGACTGCGTCGGAAGCGTGTGAAGCGAGGAATACTGCAGGTCCACCGAGTTCCTCAGGCTCAAGCCAGCGTCCGGCAGGGGTCTTGGCGCAGATGAATGAATCGAACGGATGACGGCTTCCGTCAGGCTGCTTCTCGCG
>JAEDLO010000107.1 GCA_016295245.1 Bacteroidales bacterium
TCTTCCTTATGGTCAAGGCCGGCCAGGCTGTCGATGACTTCATCGAGAAGCTCATCCCCGTGCTTGACAAGGGTGACATCATCATCGACGGCGGTAATACCCATTTCCCCGACACCGCACGCCGCACCGCTTACGTGGAGAGCAAGGGTCTGCTCTATATAGGCACCGGAGTATCCGGCGGAGAGGAAGGCGCCCTGAAGGGACCTTCAATGATGCCCGGAGGATCGCCTGCCGCATGGCCTTACGTAAAGCCCATTTTCCAGGGTATCTGCGCCAAGGTTGCCGACGGCTCGCCCTGCTGCGACTGGGTGGGAGAAGGCGGAGCCGGCCACTTTGTAAAGATGGTTCACAACGGCATCGAGTACGGTGACATCCAGCTCATCTGCGAGTGCTATCAGATAATGAAGGACATACTCGGAATGAGCAACGAAGAGATGCACGAGGTGTTCGCCGAGTGGAACAAGGGCGATCTGGACAGCTATCTGGTGGAGATTACCCGCGACATTCTTGCCAAGAAGGACGAGGACGGCAAGTATGTGCTTGACTATATCCTCGATACTGCAGGCCAGAAGGGTACCGGCAAGTGGACTGCAATTTCAGCCCTTGACCAGGGTGTGCCCCTTACCCTTATCGGAGAGTCCGTATTTGCCCGCTGCCTGTCAGCCCAGAAGGACGAGAGAGTTGCCGCTTCCAAGATACTCCAGGGTCCCAAGCCCGCAGAGTTCAAGGGCGACAAGAAGGCTTTCCTCGAGGACCTGCGCAAGGCCCTGTTCGCCGCCAAGGTCGTTTCATACGCCCAGGGCTATGCCCTTATGAGAGCTGCAGCCAAGGAGTACGGCTGGAACCTGAACTATGGCGGAATCGCCCTTATGTGGAGAGGCGGCTGCATCATCCGCAGCGTCTTCCTCGGCAAGATCAAGGAGGCATTCGACAATAATCCCGAGATTGCAAACATACTTCTCGACCCTTACTTCAGCGGCAAGCTCGCCGAGGCTCAGCAGGGCTGGAGAAACGTACTCGCAACAGCCATCACCAGCGGAGTTCCTGCTCCCTGCCTGAGCGCCGCCCTCGAGTACTATGACGGCTACCGCTGCGAGAGGCTCCCGGCCAACCTGCTTCAGGCCCAGAGAGACTTCTTCGGAGCCCATACCTACGAGCGCACCGACCGCCCGAGAGGAGAGTTCTTCCACACCAACTGGACAGGACACGGCGGAGACACCGTTGCCGGTACTTACATTGCATAACCAACTAATACCAATACAACAATGATGACAATAGGAAAATACTCATTCGGTATAGGCGACCGTTTCGCCCACGAGGGAGTAAACCAGCTCAAGGCCCTTCTCAAGGTTGAACAGGAGTATGGCGTTCATTTCGTCCCCGTATGGAACAAGTCCAACCGCGAGCACACCATCGTAGGAACCGTTCCTATGGAGACCCGCGAGGAGGCTGATGCAGCCGTTGCCGCCCTCGGTTATAAGGATCAGTACTTCGTTGATGCTGACCACATCAACCTCAACAATGTAGACAAGTTCATCGATGCCTGTGACTTCTTCACCATCGACGTTGCCGACTACATCGGAAAGGAAGGCTCGCTGGAAGAGCGTTTCCTGCCCGCTATCAAGGAAGCCGGCAAGATTTACCGTCATATCTGCGAGAAGAAGGGCGAAGGCAACTTCGTGACTGAGGTTTCTATGGACGAGGTTGACGTGGCCCAGACTCCCGAGGAGCTCCGCTACATCCTGCGCGAGATTGCCCGCGAAGGCATCCCCGCCCAGACCATCGCTCCCAAGTTCACCGGAAGGTTCAACAAGGGTGTTGACTATCAGGGCGACCTTGCCCAGTTCGAGAAGGAGTTCGAGGAGGACCTGCAGGTCATCAACGAGTGCATCAAGGAGTACGGACTGCCCGAGAACCTGAAACTCTCAATCCACTCCGGAAGCGACAAGTTCTCCATCTATCCCATTATGGGCAAGCTTCTCAAGAAGTACGACAGGGGCATCCACATCAAGACAGCAGGTACCACCTGGCTTGAGGAGATCATCGGTCTTTCTGTAGCCGATGCCGACGCTCTTGCACTTGCCAAGAAGATTTACCGTCAGGCTCTCGGCCGTATGGATGAGCTGACAGTTCCCTACGCTACCGTAATCGACGTTCACGTAGATGAGCTTCCCGATCCCGACGAGGTTGACAAGTGGGATGCAGACAAGTTCGCAAGGGCCCTGCGCCACAACGAGTCAGACCCTCTCTACAATCCTTCCATGCGTCAGCTCCTCCACGTCAGCTTCAAGATTGCCGCCGAGCTCAAGGACGAGTACATCCCCGCTCTCGAGAAGCACGCCGACGTGATTGGAAAGCAGATTGCAGACAACCTGGGCGAGAGGCACGTGAAGATCCTGTTCAACAAATAATCCGGCTGCGATGAAATACTCTTTTGAAGATCTGAAAGGACGCAACTGCGTCATCACAGGTGGATTCGGAATCCTCGGAATGGCTCTGACAAGGGGTCTGGCCGAGGCCGGAGTGAACCTTGCAGTCATCAGCCGCAGCGCTGACAACCCCGCAAAGGGAGAGGCCATCGCAAAGGAATTCGGCATCAAGTGCATAGGCATCTCTGCCAGCACCACCGACAAACAGGCCCTGCTCGAGGCCCGCGACCTGATTCACGAGAAGCTCGGAAAGATTGACATCCTCATCAACTGCGCCGGCGGAAACTCTCCCAAGGCTACCTGCAAGGTTGAGCAGATGAGCAAGGACGACGACCTGGCCGATACCTTCTACGGTCTTGATATGGACGGTTTCCAGTTCGTTTACGACCTCAATTTCAAGGGCACCCTGCTTGCCACTATGGTGTTCACCACCGATATGATCGAGGCCGGCAAGGGCAATGTGCTGAACATCTCTTCGATGAACTCAATCCGCCCCCTGACCAAGATTCCCGCCTACTCCGCAGCCAAGGGTTCAATCAACAATTTCACCCAGTGGTATGCAGTGCACGTTGCCCAGATGGGTATACGCTGCAACGCCATCGCTCCCGGCTTCTTCCTCACCGACCAGAACCGCTTCCTGCTTACAGATGAGCAGACCGGTGAGCTGAAGCCCCGCGGAAAGAAGATTATAGCAATTACTCCGACCCACAAATTCGGTGAGCCGGAGGATCTGGTAGGCACTATGCTTTATCTGCTTAGTGATATTTCTTCTTTCGTTACCGGTATCGTCATCCCTGTGGACGGCGGATACAGCGCATTCGGCGGAGTTTAAAGTATTACCGCGCTCTTCCCTTCGGAAGCGCAAATACGCTTGATAAGGCCCTGGAGTACTGCTCCGGGGCCTAGTTCTTTGAACTCGACGGCTCCGTCAGCGAGCATATTCTTGACTGTCTGGGTCCACTTCACGGGAGAAGTCAGCTGTTTGAGAAGATTCTCCTTTATTCTTGCGGGGTCGGTCTCTGCCTGGGCGGTAACATTCTGATAGATAGGGCAGAACGGCTCCCTTACCTCGGTCTTTTCTATGGCTTTTGCAAGCTCTTCGGCGGCGGGCTCCATAAGAGGGGAGTGGAAAGCTCCGCTCACGCTCAGCTCGAGCGCCCTCTTGGCACCGGCCTCCTTCATCAGCACGCAGGCTCTGGCCACGGCTTCTTTCTGGCCTGAAATAACCACCTGCCCGTCGCAGTTGTAGTTTGCAGGAATCACTATCCCTTCAGCCTCGCGGCATACTCTCTCGACTTCTTCGTTGCTCAGGCCTATCACAGCCGCCATAGTGCCTGGAACAGCCTCGCAGCAGAGCTGCATCTGGGCGGCGCGCACGGCAACAAGCCTCAGTGCATCTTCGAAGCTGACCGCCCCGCAAGCCACAAGGGCCGAAAACTCGCCCAGCGAGTGGCCTCCCACCATATCGGGCTTAGGGAGATCGGGACTGCACAGGGCCAGGCAGACTGAGTGAAGAAAGATTGCTGGTTGGGTGACGTTGGTGGCCCTGAGCTGCTCGTCGCTGCCTTCAAACATCACATCGGTAATCCTGAAACCGAGGATGTCGTTGGCCTTTTCCATCATCTCGCGGGCCTTGTCGCTGCTTTGGTATAGGTCTTTGCCCATTCCGGAAAACTGGGCACCCTGTCCGGGGAATACATAAGCTCTTTTCATACTATCAAAAATTTTTACATTTATAAAAATTTTGTGAGAGTATGATAGCCGTTCGCTATCGCTCACTCTCACGATGAAAATCATTTGATATCGCCCTTGGGCGAAAATATATCAAAGATTTTCATGTTCGGTTTCATATTTTAATTTGTATATTTTTACAAAAGTACGTAAATTTTCGGTATATTTGCCATTCGGTTCCGCCCCCTTAGTTTAATGGATAAAATTTAGGATTCCGGTTCCTACGATAGGCGTTC
>JAEDLO010000108.1 GCA_016295245.1 Bacteroidales bacterium
TAAAAAGTCCTAGTGACTTTGAGGCCATCCTCTTTTTATATTCTATTTCCTCCGCGCGACGGCTGCACTCCTCCGGAGACCTTGTTCAGCGTCAGCGGGACGCAGGAAACGGTGGAAGGGGCCGGAGCGAACGAATAGTCCGACCCTTTTTAGTCGACCTCTTATTTTTTGCCAAAAGCCCGTAAAAATTCCTAACTTTGCCGGGTTGAATGAAATAACAATACTATACAAGATGAAAAAGACTATCCTTTTTTCAGCTGCTCTAGTCGCAGTTGTCGCCTGTGGTCCCAAGAAGACCAATGCTGAACTCACCGAGGAATTCAACGCATCCTATGAGGCCATCATAGAAGAGTACAGAACCGTAATGGGATCTGGCGAGCTTTCAGAAAGCCAGGTTGACTCCCTGGTGAACGCCACACAGGCCAAGCTTAACGACCTTGCCCTCGGCACCATCAAGAAGCACTCGAAAGATTCGGTTGCCCTCAGCGCCCTCGCCTCTGTCCAGTATGAGCTTTCGACAAAGGAGCTCAGTGAGATTATCGACGGACTTGGCGAGAATCTCAAGCAGACAGAGTTCGTTCAGGGCCTGCTCAAGGGCCTTGAGGCAAAGCTCAATACCGACGAAGGCAAGATGTTCACCGACTTCACCATCGTTCAGGACGAGTCAGATCCGGACGGCAGCACCGTCAAGTTCTCTGACTATGTAGGCAAGGGCAAGTGGGTGCTCGTGGATTTCTGGGCAAGCTGGTGCGGTCCGTGCAAGAAGGAAATCCCTAACATCGCTTCCGTTTACGAGAAATACGCCGGCGAGAACTTCGACGTCCTGAGCATCGCTGTCTGGGACAAGCCTGAGGCAACAAAGCAGGCCGCCGAGGAGCACGGAGTCGTATGGAGCCAGATCATCAACGCCCAGAAGATTCCTACCGACATCTACGGCATTGACGGCATTCCTCACATTATGCTCGTCGCCCCTGACGGCAAGATCTACAAGAGAAACCTTCGCGGTTCGGATATCGAGGCCGCTGTAGCCGAGGCTCTTGGACGTTAAGGATACAATCGCCCGTTTACCGCATTCCCCCGGAGTTTACAGATACTACAACTCCGAGGGAAATGTGATTTATGTCGGCAAGGCCAAGGATTTGCGCAAAAGGGTCAGCCAGTATTTCGTCGATCCCGAAAGGCTCAACATCAAGACCCGTACCCTGGTCTCCAAGATTGCCGACATCCAATACTCCGTAGTGGACAGCGAGGCTGACGCCCTGCTTTTGGAGAACAACCTCATCAAGCAGTTCAAGCCCCGCTACAACATCCTGCTTAAGGACTCAAAGACCTATCCCTGGATCTGCGTGACGGCCGATCCCTTCCCGAAGGTCTTCCTCACCCGCAAGCTGGTCCGCGACGGCTCGCGCTACTTCGGCCCCTACAGCTCAATCTTCCACGCCCGCACGCTGCTGGATTTCTTCAACGACAACTACCCGCTCCGCAGCTGCAAGTACAAGATAGACGCCCAGACCGTGATGCGCAAGAAGCTGCGTCCCTGCCTTGAGATGCATATCGGGCGCTGCCGCGGCTGCTGCGTGGGCGGCATCAGCATCGAAGAGTACGGCTCGTTCATCGACGAGATCACCCGCCTGCTGAGCGGCGGGGTCAATGACATCATCCGGCACTACAAGGCCGCGATGACCGCCGCTGCCGATGCGCTCGACTTCGAGTCCGCCCAGGTCTACAAGCAACGCGTTGAGGCCCTTCAGGCTCACTATTCCAAATCCATCATCACCTCGGCGGGCGAGCGCGACATCGACGTCTTCTCGCTCGAATACGACGGCACCGACGCCTTCGGCAACTTCCTGCGAATCCGCGGCGGCGCCATCATCCAGTCGCTCAATCTTGCTTTCAAGACGCGCCTGGACGAGGGCCGGGAGGCCGTGCTGAGCACCTTCATCGCCGAAATCGAGTCGAAGTTCGGAGCGCTCGCAAAAGAGGTCATCGTGCCCTTCCGCCCCGATGTCGAGCTCGAAGGCGTTTCCTTCCGCATCCCTGTGCGCGGTGACAAGCTTGCCCTGCTCGAGCTGAGCAGCAAGAATGCCCGCGAACACCGTTTCAATGCGCTCAAGCAGCGGGAGCACACCGACCCTGACGAGTTCCGCCGCAGCGTGCTCGAAGAGCTGCGCAAAGCCCTCGCTATGAGCGAACTTCCCGTCCATATGGAGTGCTTCGACAACTCAAACATCCAGGGTACCAACCCCGTCGCCTCCTGCGTCGTTTTCCGCAACGCGGAGCCTTGCCGCAGCGACTACCGCCGCTTCAAGATCAAGACCGTCATCGGCGCCAACGACTACGCCTCGATGAAGGAAGTCGTCAACCGCCGCTATTCGCGTATGCTCGAAGAAGCCCCCGACGACCTCCCGCAGCTGATTGTCATCGACGGCGGCAAGGGGCAGCTCGACTTCGCCTGGCAGGCCATCTGCGAGCTCGGCCTGGAGAAGAGAGTGACCGTCATAGGCCTCGCAAAGCGGCTTGAGGAGGTCATCCGCGTGGGCGACCCTTATCCACTCTTCATCGACCGCAACTCCCAGGCCCTCAAGGTCCTGCAGCGCATACGCGACGAGGCGCACCGCTTCGGCATCACCTTCCACCGCCAGCTTCGCAGCAAGGCCGCCATCAATTCCGCCCTCACTTCCATCAAGGGCGTAGGCCGCCAGACAGAGGAGCGCCTGCTGATGCACTTCGGCAGCGTGGCGCGCATCGCCGCCGCACCCGAGGCTGACATCGCCCGGCTGGTCGGTCCCAAACTGGCAGCCCGCATACTCGAGTCCCTGCGCCAAAGCGGCGGGCAAAACACAATAGAATAAAATCAGAAAACAGATATGAAAGAACAGACATTCAACAAGTGGTTCAACATCTTCATCCTCGCGGGTATGACCGTCTGCGTCATACTCTCGACCATCTTCAAGATGCAGGAACCTGAAGCAAGGCAGACGCTTCTTGTCATCTCCGCCTTCGGCGCCCTGATGGGCGTTGTCAGCACGGTGCTCTCCGCCAACGGAAGCCTCTGGAACTTCCTCTTCGGCCTGATTGACGTGAGCATCTATTCCTACATCCTTTTTGACAGCCAGATGCCGTCGCAGTTCCTCCTCCACGTGCTCTACATCATCCCGATGGAATTCGTGGGCATCTTCCAGTGGCGCAAGAGGGGAGCGGACGGCAAGAAAGCCGTCAAGGCCCGCCGCCTCAACGGCAAGTCAGCCCTGCTCTACGGCCTGCTCTTCCTGGGCGTGCTGGCCGCCACCTCTGCGATATCCTACTTCGCCATCCTCAAGGCCGGCGGTGAGGTCAACCTGCAGAAGAGCATACTCGACGCCCTTGTGACCACGGCCAATATCGTCGCTCTCGTGATGATGGCCTTCGCCTATATGGAGCAGTGGTATCTCTGGACTCTGGTGAACCTCAGTTCGGTTGTCCTCTGGACCATCACCTTGCTCACCGAGCCCCAGGTCGGCTACGCCGTCATCCCTATCGTCAAGTACAGCTTCTACTTCATCAACGGTATCAACGGCATTCGCATCTGGCGCAAACTCAGCAGGGAGCAGGCGTAGAAGCGCGCTGTTTGCATTTTTCAATATTATTTAGTTACTTTGCAGGACGTTTCGAGTTAGATTAGTACTAACACTTAAATAATTTTTAATATGTCTTACGAAGAAATTGTAGAAAAGGTGAAGGCAATCATCGTCGACAAGCTCGGCGTTGAGGCTTCAGAGGTAACTGAGTCAGCAAACTTCACCAACGACCTTGGTGCAGATTCACTCGACACTGTAGAGCTTCTTATGGAGTTCGAGAAGGTTTTCGGTATCAAGATTCCAGATGAGGAAACAAGCACAATCGCAACCGTTAAGGATGCAGTTGACAAGGTAGCAGAGAAGCTCAAATAAGAGTGACTCCTGCAAAAAACAAGAGGGTGACTAAAAAGTCCTGGTGACTTTGAGGTCATCCTCTTTTTATATTCTATTGCCTCCGCGCAGGTGAATTACAAAACTCTACCGGAGACGCACCAGAGCTGGGTCTGAGAGGGGCTGGAGCGAACGAAGTGAGCGGAGTCTTCTCAGAGGCAAGCCGCTGCGGAGCTCCGCTCATAAATGAAGAAGAGGCCGACCTTTTGAGTCGACCTCTATTTTTTCCAAGGCAGGCAAGCTTTATTTCGCCTGCTTCGGTACGCTGAAGGTCAGTTTCAGG
>JAEDLO010000109.1 GCA_016295245.1 Bacteroidales bacterium
AGTACGGCACGAAGTTGAGATAATAGTCAAATATGACCGCTTTCAGAGGCGCTTCGTAACGCACGAAATAGTCAATCTTCTCCGAGATGTCGAAGATGATCACGATGCCGATGATAAGCAACAGTGCCACGAAGAACGTCACAATGAAACGCCTCGCGATGTACATATCTATTTTCTTGATTCCCAGCATCTTACAGTCTCGAGGATACTTTTCTTACTACTTCTTCCTTCCACGGTGTGAAGTCTCCTGCAAGGATGTGTTCGCGCGCCTGTGTGACGAGGTCGAGGTAGAAGGCGAGGTTGTGCTCGCTGGCGAGCATCGCGGCGAACATCTCCCCCGACTTGAAGAGGTGGTGCAGGTATGCCTTGCTGTATGCGCTGTCCACGAAGGATGTTCCCTTCGGGTCGATAGGCGAGAAGTCGTCAGCCCATTTGGCGTTGCGCATATTGATGATGCCGTCCCAGGTGAAGAGCATTCCGTTGCGCGCGTTGCGGGTCGGCATCACGCAGTCGAACATATCCACTCCCCTGGCGATGCCCTCGAGCAGGTTGGCAGGCGTGCCCACGCCCATCAGGTAGCGCGCCTTGTCCTGCGGGATGACGGGGTCGAGCAGCTCGAGCATCTGGTACATCTTCTCGGTCGGCTCGCCCACCGCAAGGCCGCCGATGGCAATGCCGATGCGGGCATACTCCAGCGCGTGCTCGGCAGCTTCGATGCGCAGGTCGGGATAGACGCAGCCCTGGATTATTGGGAAGAAGGTCTGCTCGTAGCCGTATAGCGGCTCGGTGGCGTCGAAGCGCGCGGCATAGCGTTCAAGCCAGTTTTTCGTCAAGCGGAGCGACTTCTGCGCATAGCTATGGTCGGCGTCGCCAGGGCAGCATTCGTCCAGTGCCATCATTATATCTGCTCCGATAACCCTCTGTGTATCAACATTATTCTCCGGCGTAAAGAGATGACGCGAGCCGTCGATATGGGATTGGAAACGGCAACCCTCAGGAGTGATTTTGCGAATCTGAGTCAGTGAGAACACCTGAAAACCGCCGCTGTCCGTCAGGATTGGACGGTCCCAGGACTCGAAGCGATGGAGACCTCCGGCGGCCTTGAGGATGTCGAGGCCCGGACGGAGATAAAGATGGTATGTATTTCCGAGGATTATCTGTGCACGGATATCCTCCTTGAGGTCACGATGATATACACCTTTGACCGACCCGACTGTCCCTACGGGCATAAAAATCGGGGTCTGGATGGCCCCGTGTGAAGTCTCTAACAGACCGCATCTGGCCTTCGAGGCAGGGTCGCCGGCAAGCTTTGTAAATTTCATTCTTCAAATTTACTCAAATCTTGCGATTTATCGACATTGAAGCCAAAAAAGTATTCGCGCAAAGGGGAATCAGAGGGCCCTCCCTATCCAGCGGCGGCTCTTGAGATAGAGGCCGCAGACGATAGCCATTGTGGCGCCATAGACGGCCTCCGCGCTCCAGCACACCGCCACATCCATTTTCAACCAGCCGATGATGATTGCACAATAGAGGGTATAGACTACCAGTGCGACTCCTTCAAGGGCAAAGGCGGATTTGGTGTTGCCGGTTCCCGAAGTGGCCTGGAAGAAAATCATCGCCGGAACCGTCAGCAGATAGCTTGCACAAAGCACCCACAAAGACGGCACGGTATCGACTATCAAATCGGGGATGTTTGTATAGATTCTGACAATCAACTCCGGAAACAGGGAGAAAAGAAACAGGACCGGAATAACTAGTATATAGCTCAGCCTCAGCAGCTTGCCAACAAGAGGAACAACCAGGTCTTCGCGTCCCTCGCCGATGGCGTTGCTCACCAGTGTGCTGCAGGTGGATGCGAAAGCCATCAGCACCATCCAGATTAGTCCCGAAATGCTCCTGATGATGTTGGAAACCGCAAGCGCCCTCTCCCCTGTATGCTCGATAAACAGGAAGAAAATGAACCAGGTGGAGATGGAAATGAAATTCTGGATCATCGTCCATCCCGACACGGAGAACAGGGATTTCATCGTGCGCCAGGATGCCCTTGCAGGCCTGTCCAGGCCGAATTTCTTTGTATCGCAATGTCTGGAGGTGTAGATGATAAAGAAAATCAGGGACACGAGTTCGGCGAGGGTCGAGCCGATGGCGGCTCCCGCAATGCCGAGGGCCGGAAAGCCGAATTTGCCGAAGATGAGCACCCAGTTGAAGAGCACATTCGATATCAACATCACCAATGAATTGATGCTCAATGTCTTGGTCTGCGTGGTACCGATATAGAACGCCCTGAACATAGCCGTGGAGAAGCCGAAGATAAGCCCCATAACCCTCCAGCGCACATAGCTGAGCGAGGCCGCAAAAATGTTGTCGGAGCTGATTATCAGACCCATTATCTTCGGGGAAAGCCATTCGGAGGCGGCTGTTATAAGGACGGCAAGCCCCAAAAGGAAATACAATCCCTGCCAGAAAGCCTCGCCTGCCAGTCTGTAACTACCTTCGCCGTTTCTCCTTCCAATGATGATCTGCACACCGATGCTGAAGCCCAGGCCGAGCATAAAGATTACCATATAGTAAACTCCGGCCAGGGCAGAAGCCCCAATTTCAATCTCTCCAACTCTGCCGAGAAAAGCAGTATCGGTCATACCGATCAGCTGCTCCATCACAAGGCTGATAAGTATCGGATAGGCTATCTTCCAGATTTTTCCGTATGAGTATTTTTTGTCTATTTCGTTTGTTTGAGTCATATTTTCGGAAATAAGTCTGCAAAGATAGCGTCTTTCAAGCTAATTCTGCAGAAAAACTCGTACATTTGCCAACTAACCAAAATCATCTGAAATGAACAAATCCGCAATCAGCCTCAGGCTGATAATAATGAACTTCCTGGAGTTCGCCGTATGGGGAGCCTATCTCACTTCGATGGGCAGTTTCCTCTTCAATGCCGGTATGGGATCCATGATCTGGCTTTTCTTTGCCACCCAAGGCTTCGTTTCCATCTTTATGCCTGCCCTGATGGGCATAGTCGCCGACAAGTGGATCCAGGCCCAGAAGGTCCTCTCCTTCTCCCACCTGATTGCCGGCGCCTCTATGCTTGCCGCGGGCATCTACGCGATGCGCAGCGGAAGCGATATCCAGTTCGCGCCGTTCTACACGCTCTACACCATCAGCGTCGCCTTCTTTATGCCTACCATCGCCATCTCCAACTCAGTGGCTTACAGCGCACTTGAAGGCTGCGGTATGGATACCGTCAAAAGTTTCCCTCCAATCCGCGTGTTCGGAACCGTAGGTTTCATCATTTCAATGCTCCTCGTCAACTTCCTCAAGGGAGCCGACGGAGTTCAGTTCCAGCACAGCTACAACCAGTTCCTGGTTTCCGGAGGCCTGAGCCTGGCTCTCGCAATCTATGCCCTTACGCTTCCGGCCTGCCCTTGCAAGCCTTCTGACGGACAAAGCCAGTCCTTCCTCGAAGCAAGCGGTCTGTCCGCCTTCAAGCTCTTCAAGCAGGGCCAGTTCGCAATCTTCTTCATCTTCTCGATGCTGCTTGGCGCATCATTGCAGATTACAAACGGCTATGCCAACACCTTCATAACCTCATTCAAGGACAACCCTATCTTCACTGACACCTGGGGTGCCAACAATGCTAACGCCCTGATCTCGATAAGCCAGATTTCCGAAACCCTCTGCATCCTGCTCATCCCGATGTTCATGAAGAAATTCGGAATCAAGAAAGTGATGCTCATCGCGATGTTTGCCTGGGTAATCCGCTTCGGCTTCTTCGGCCTTGGCAATCCGGGAAGCGGTGTGTGGCTTTTCATTCTCAGCTGCATAGTCTATGGCGTCGCCTTCGACTTCTTCAACATCTCAGGCTCACTCTACGTCAACGACAATGTCGACAAGTCGATGCGCTCATCCGCCCAGGGCCTCTTTATGCTTATGACCAACGGACTTGGCGCATCCATCGGCACCTGGGCCGCAGGCCTTGTCGTCAACCACTTCGTGATGGACGCCGCTGAGCCATCCTGGAGCACAGCCTGGTACATCTTCGCGGTCTATGCCCTCGTGGTCGGAATCCTCTTCGCCATCCTCTTCAAAGAACCTCAGAAAGCAGAGAAGAAGGGCTAATATTAAAATATCCCCCAAAACAGGACGGGACGTTATTACACAAAAAGAGGGTGACTAAAAAGTCAAATTGACTTTGAGGTCATCCTCTTTCTTTAT
>JAEDLO010000003.1 GCA_016295245.1 Bacteroidales bacterium
TGCCTACAGCCTTTGCAGCGCCGGTAGATGAAGGGATGATGTTCTCGAGGATACCACGACCACCTCTCCAGTCCTTCTTTGAAGGGCCGTCAACGGTCTTCTGGGTAGCGGTAGCAGCGTGAACGGTGGTCATAAGACCTCTCTTGATACCGAACTTGTCGTTGAGGACCTTAGCGATGGGAGCAAGACAGTTGGTAGTACAAGAAGCGTTAGAGATGATGTCCTGACCAGCGTAGGTCTCGTGGTTTACACCGTAAACGAACATAGGGGTAGAGTCCTTAGAAGGAGCAGACATAATGACCTTCTTTGCGCCAGCCTGGATATGCTTGCGTGCGGTCTCGTCGGTAAGGAAGAAACCGGTTGACTCAACTACTACCTCAGCACCAACCTCGTTCCACTTGAGGTTTGCAGGATCCATCTCAGCTGTGATACGAATCTTCTTGCCGTTAACGACGAGAGCGCCGTCCTCAGCCTTAACCTCACCCTTGAATGCTCCGTGTACTGAATCGTACTTGAGCATGTATGCGAGGTACTCTGGATCGAGAAGATCGTTGATACCTACAACCTCGATGTCATTTGAGAAGTTCTCAACAGCGGCACGGAATACCATACGGCCGATACGGCCAAATCCGTTAATACCAAGTTTTACCATTTGTTAGATTATAAAAATAAAGTTAAACAATTCACTTAAGCAGTTTTGCATCGCAAATTTACCAATTTTTAAAATCAAAATCAATTATATTTGCATAAAAATTTTAAAAAAGGAATGAGAATAATAGTTACCAACGACGACGGATTCAACGCAGCGGGGCTCAAGGCCCTTGTAAAAGTTCTCAGAAAATATGGAGAACTTACTGTAATCGCACCCAAGACCGCCCAGAGCGGGATGTCTATGGCCATCACTATGGGTTACAAGCCGATTGCGGTCAAGCATCTGTCCGACAAACCTGGTGAAAGCTGGTGGTACCTTGACGGCACGCCGGCAAGTTGCGTGAAGTTCGCCGTTGACAATATTCTCTTCCCGCTGAAAGCTGACCTTGTCGTGAGCGGAGTCAACCACGGCAGCAACGCGGCCACCGCCGCCATATACTCAGGCACCGTGGGCGCCGCGATGGAAGGCGCGGTTGATGACATCCCATCCATCGCCGTCAGCCTTGACAGCTTCGACCCCGATGCGGATTTCAGCGTCGTCGAGCAGCAGCTCCCGGCCATCCTCGACAAGCTCCTGCCCCGCCTTGACGGGCGCAAGGGCGTCTTCTACAACATCAACTTCCCCAATATTCCCGCATCTGAGGTCAAGGGCGTCAGGCTATGCCGTATGGGCATTGCCCATTGGGAGAAGGAATACAGGGAGTGGAACGAATTCCTCGCCGAAAGCGGCCACAAGCCTTCCGGACGCGACCTTGATTATGTCGCAGGAGCCTGCGAGGGCGAGCGCTTTTACGTGATGGCGGGCGACTTCGTGAGTGAGGCATGCAACGGCCCCCACGCCGACCATATCGCACTCGAAGAAGGCTACATCAGCATCACCCCCGGCAACATTGACAACACTGATTTCAAGGAACTCGAAAGACTATGCGATATTATCTGATAGCGGGCGAAGCCTCGGGCGACCTGCACGGCAGCAACCTCATCAAAGGCCTGAAGGCCGAAGACCCGCAGGCGGAATTGCGCTGCTGGGGCGGAGACCTGATGCAGGAAGGCGGCGCGACCCTTGTCCGCCACTACAGGGAAGGTGCCGTAATGGGCCTGACGGATGTCCTCTCCAAGGCCGGAAAACTCCTCTCCAACCTTTCCTTCTGCAAGAAGGACATCCTCGCCTGGAAACCTGACGTGGTCATCCTCATCGACTACCCGGGGTTCAATATGAAAATCGCAAAGTTCTGCCACAGTCACTCCATAAGGGTGTTCTACTACATCGCGCCGAAAACCTGGGCATCCCGCTCAGGCCGCAACCGCAAGCTCAAGGCCCTGGTTGACAGGCTCTTCATAGTCTTCCCCTTCGAAGTCCCCTACTTCAAGTCCAAGGGCATCGATTTCCGCTACTGCGGCAACCCTCTGATTGACGCGGTAGAGCAGCACCGCTTCAAGCCCGTCGACGGCCTCGATGGCGGCTACATTGCCGTGCTGGCAGGTTCAAGAAAGGGAGAAATCAGCAGGATGATGCCTGTCTGTATGGAAATGGCCGACAGGCTTGGACGCAAGGTCATCATAGCGGGGGCGCCTTCCCGCCGGCAGGACGATTACCAGCCGTACATCGGGGAGCGCGGCAACGTGAGCGTCGTTTTCGGTCGCACCTATGACATCCTGCGCTATGCCGATGCGGCGGTTATCAACTCCGGCACCGCTTCCCTCGAAGCCGCCCTGATCGGCACGCCGCAGGTAGTTTGCTGGAGCACTTCGAAACTCACTTACTTCGTGGGGAGGTACATCTTGCGCGTGCTTGACCACATCAAGTACATCAGCCTCGGCAACCTTTGCATCGACAAGCTCGCATTCAGGGAGTTGATTCAGGATGAGTTCAACTCTGACGAGCTCTGCCGCGAAGTCACCAGGCTCTGCGAGGACGAAGCCTGCCGCGCTCAGATGCAGCAGGACTACCGTCTCATCCGTGAAAGCCTCGGCGGCAGCGGAGCCTCAAGGGCTGTTGCAAGGGAGATGATCGCCGCAGTCAAGGAACTCAGGCGCTGACGCGCGGGCCGAAGATTGCAGTGCCTATGCGCACCATCGTAGCCCCGTAGTCCAGGGCTATCTGCCAGTCCCCCGACATCCCTATGGACAACTCTTTGAAGGCTTCCATCTCTGGGAACAAATCCTTAAGGTACGCCATATAATCGCTTATCCTCGTGAAATCAGCGCGGATATCCTCTTCGTTATCGGTATTGGTAGCCATACCCATAAGGCCGCAGAAACGCACGCCCTTGAAGCTTGAGGCCCTGAAGCACAAGTCAAGGATTTCCTCCTCGGTAAAGCCCTGCTTGGTCTGCTCCGCTCCGATATGCAGTTCCAGAAGAATATCTATCCTCTTTGAGTTGGCCACGCCCCAGGCATTGACGGCCTCGAGCAGATGGAGTGAATCCACCGACTGGACAAGACTTGCATAGGGCAGGACCATCTTGAGTTTGTTGGTCTGGAGGTGGCCTATGAAATGCCATTCGATGTCCTGCGGAAGGGCGGAAACTTTTTTTGCCAGCTCCTGGGGACGGCTCTCGCCGAAGACCCTCTGGCCGGCATTGTAGGCTTCCATTATCTCCTCAACGGAATGAAATTTGGAAACTGCCACCAGATTCACTTCTGATGGCAGTTGCTCTTTTATTGACTGAAGATTTTCAGCTATCATAATTATCTTCTTGCCTTTTTCTGCTGCTCACGCAGCCTCTGTTCCTGAATCTTCTGAGCTTCCTCGAGACGCTGCTGCCACTTGCTCTTCGGCATAGGTTTGCCCTCGGAGAGCCTTACCCTTTCGAGAACCTTGTCCTTATTGACCATCTTGCGGACGATAATCATCTGGATGATGGCAACAAGCTGAGAAAGGAGGTAGTAATAGCTCAAGGCTGCAGACAGGCCGTTACAGATGAAGAACATCATTATCGGCATCATCCACAGGCTCATAAATCTCATAGATGCGGCACTTGGATCGTTGGCGTTAGGCTGGCTGTTCATAGTGAACCTCGAGTAGGCCCACATAGTGACGGCCATCAGCAGGGCGAAGAGCGACAGGTGGTCTCCCAGTATAGGAATCTTGACACCATAGTCGATGATCGAGTCATAGGCCGAAAGGTCCTTGCACCAAAGGAAAGACTGCTGGCGAAGCTCTATGGATGCAGGGAAGAACCTGAACATTGCCCAGAGTATAGGGAAGGTAAGCAAGGTCGGCAGGCAACCGCCCATAGGGCTGACTCCTGCTCTCTTGTAGAGGTTCATCGTCGCCTGCTGCTTCTTGAGCATTTCCTGCTGGTTGTCGGTGTGAGGATATTTTGCGTTGATCTTGTCAATCTCCGGCTTGAGTGCGCTCATCTTGGCCGATGATGAGTAGGACTTGTAGGTCAGAGGGAAGACCACTGTCTTGA
Organism: Bacteroidales bacterium; assembly: GCA_016295245.1. GTDB lineage: Bacteria > Bacteroidota > Bacteroidia > Bacteroidales > UBA932 > Cryptobacteroides. Next base: position 4,071 of record JAEDLO010000003.1, read on the forward strand.
TGACAAGGGTCATCAGGAGGATGATCAGACCGAAGCTTGAGATGAAACGGCTGAAGAAGTCGAACATCGGAATGATGGCGTATCTGGTGAACCAGCCCACGAGCCAGCCTCCCAGAGGGATGAGCTTCTCATATTTGTGGTTCATCGCGCTGAGGGTCTTGAAGTGGTTCGGGCCGAAGTAGAACTCCACAGGAATGCTGACCGCATCACCACCCGGGTATGCCATACGCATCCTTGCGCTGCCGTTCATAAGAACACGCTCCTGGTTGTCGCGCGGAGCGAAGTTCACTGCAAGCTCTCCGGAAGAGAACTGGCCGGGGGCCCTTACGATGGCAGAGAAGAACTGCTGTTTGAAGGCAAACCACTCAAGCATCGAATCGGCCCTCTTGCTGCCGGAGCGTCCGCCGGCGCCAAACTCGACCGGTTTCTTGTCCCCGGAGTAATAGTAGCTGAGGTTGGAGTACTGGGTCTCGTTCTTGTAGTCCTTCTCCATCCTCGGGATTTCCATCTCGATGTCGAGGTCTATGTTGCTGACATTACGTGGAATGACAGAGCCCATACCGATGAAGCTGAGTTCGTTGTCGATACGGTAGCTGTCCTCCAGAAGAGTGTATTTCTGCTCGATGTAGCCTCCGTTGCTGAACGGCAGCCTCATTACCAGACAGTCATCGGTGTGGGAAGCTATCTCGAAGGTGAAATCCTTGGTCTGGATATACTCTCCCGCATACACATTTACGGAGTAGTTGCACTTGTCAGGACGGAAGATGTACAGATCGGTACTGTCGTAGTTGTAGTAGTCCTTGACAAGGGCTGAATACGGCCTCGCTCCCCTGGTGGTGAACTGGACTTTGAGTTTGGAGTTCTCAAGGGTCACCACGGTGTCGCGAAGGCTGCTGTTATGCTGCAGGCAGCTGTCCTTGTAAGCAGGAAGCGCATTCCGGTCTGCCGGGGCTTCTGCCGTAGTGGCTGACTCCACTTCTACAGAAGGGACCAACCCTTGAGCGAGGGCGATGGAGTCTGCCTGGGCCCGGAGCTCCTCCTGTTTGCGGGAAGCGCTTGACTGATAGAAAGAAAAGCCTACGAGGATAGCGGCGATGAGGATAAAACCGATAATCGAATTCCTATCCATTATTCAGCGCCCTCCTCTGCTTTGCGAATCTGCTCTTCGAGTGACTTGAGTTCTTCCTTTGCCTGCCGGATTCTCTCCTGCATCTGACGGATCAGCGGCTCGCTGTTCTTGGATGCGGCAAAGAAGCCGATGTTGTTCTCATAAGTCACGATATCCTGCTGGAGTGTACGGTACTTGTCAATGAGGATGTCCTTCGGGCTGCGTGCAGGCCTTGAGGAACGGCCTGAAGACTGACGTGACGAGAAGAGAGGGAACTTCTTCTGCATAGCGGCCTTGAAGGCAGCCGTAATGTTGTCCTTCTCCTTGAACGGCACGTGTCCGATTGACTGGAAGCGGGCGTTGAACTCGCGCATTGCCTCTGCGTTTGCAGTCTCTTCGGCTGACGGCTCGTAAGCTAACACATCCTCGATGAGCTTCTTCTTGGCGCGGAGGTTTGCGTAGAAGTCGTTGCCTGAAGGGTTTTCGGCAGCTGCGGCATCCCTCTTGTCGAAGAACTCGTCGCAGGCGGCGCGGAATTTCTTCCAGAGCGCCTCGGACTTCTTGCGCGGCACGGCGCCTATCTCCTTCCACTGCTTCTGCAGGGAGATGAACTGGTCTGTTGCCTTCTTCCAGTCTGTGCTGGTCTTGAGGGCCTCAGCCTGTTCGATGAGGGCCTGCTTCTTTTCGAGATTACCGTTCATATTGTCCTTGAACTCAGTATAGTAATCCCTCTTGCGGGCGAAGAAGGCATCACAGGCGGCACGGAAGCGGTCATAGATCTTCTGATTCTCCTTCTTGGTGGCAAAGCCTATGGTGCGCCATTCAGCCTGGAGATCCTCAATCTGCTTTGAGAGGGCATTCCACTCGCCGGAAGACTTCACATCCATTGCGGCAATGGCCTCAAGTTTCTCGCAGAGCACGGTTTTCTTTGCAAGGTTTTCCTCCTGCTGGCTCTTGAGCGACTCGAAGTGGGCCTGATAGCGCTTGTTGATTACGGCAGTTGCGGCCTTGAAGCGGTTCCAGATTTCCTCACGCTTCTCCTTTGCGACAGGTCCGAACTCCTTCCACTGCTCGTGGAGTTTCTGAAGTTCGTGGAAGGCATTGACGACATTCTCGTTCTCGGAGAGCTTTTCTGCTGCGGCGCAGAAAGCCTCCTTGGCCTCAAGATTCTTCTTGAAATCAAGATCGCGCAGGTCGCGGTTGATCTTGACCATATCATAGAACTTCTCTACGTAATACTGGTAGCTGTCGTTGATATTGCGGTATGCAGTTACTGGAACAGGACCGGCTTCCCTCCATCTGTTCTGGAGTTCCTTGAAGACCGGGAACTGCGAACTGACGTCCTCCTGACCCTCAATGAGAGCCTTGAGTTCATCGATTACAGCCTGCTTCTTTGCAAGGTTTTCCTCTCTCTGAGCGTCCTGCTGCCTGTTGAACTCCGCCCTTTCTTTCTTGTAATCGGCATAGATGGCCTTGAAGTTCTGCTCCACTGCCTCAAAAGGGTTGCTGGTATCTTCACCGCTTTCTCCCTTCAGCTTGGTCAGAAGCTTGTAGAAGGCAGACTTGATAGCCTCAGCCTCCTTCGAACGGGACATCGCCTCTGCGCTGTCTTTAAGTTGTACAAACAGGTCGGAAAGTTCTGCAAGAGACTTGTCTGCGAGATTATCCAGGGTCTCGGCAGCGTTGTCAACTGTAGCCTCTACATCTGAAATGACCTCTTGAATCTTTTCAGGAATGATATTTTCGCTCATAATAATAATTAGAGATTAGTTATAACTTACAAATATACTAATTTTCAAATAAAAGGGTAATTTTGCAGGAAATATAGTAGCAACGCTTTATGAGAATAGACATATTGACAGTAGTGCCGGAGCTTCTGGAGAGTCCTCTGAACCATTCGATAGTCGAACGCGCCAAAAAGAAGGGACTGGTCGAGATTCATATCCACAATCCCCGCAAATACGGAATCGGCCCGAGAAAGAACGTAGATGACTACAGTTACGGCGGTGATGCCGGAATGGTGATGATGGTCGAGCCCATCTTCAGAATGATAGAGGAACTCAAGGCCGAGAGGGATTACGACGAGCTTATCTTTATGACTCCGGACGGACAAACCCTAAACCAGGGCATTTCCAACGAACTCTCCCTCAAGGGCAATATCATTATCCTCTGCGGCCATTACAAAGGAATCGACCACCGCATCAGGGAACACCTGATCACCCGTGAGATTTCAGTAGGAGACTATGTCGTCAGCGGAGGAGAAATTCCGGCCGCCCTTCTTGTCGATTCGATAGTCAGGCTGATTCCGGGCGTTCTGACCGACGAGACCTCCGCACTTTCGGACAGTTTCCAGGACAATCTTCTCTCCCCTCCCGTTTATACCAGACCGGCCGAATTCAACGGATGGAGAGTGCCCGAGGTGCTGCTCTCAGGCAATCCGAAGCTAATTCAGGACTGGCAGGACGAACAAGCTCTCGAACGTACAAAACGCCTCCGTCCGGACTTACTTAATAAAGAATTTTAATAATTAAAATATTTTTAGTTATTTTTTGAAAAAAATTTGTGCATTCGAAAATAATGTCTACCTTTGTGTCAGAAATGAAACAACTCATACGCCGGATTAATCCGGGCGACTAACCAACAATAATTAACCTTCTATAAGGTAATACACTACTAACTAACCGTAAATCCTCGCTGAGACAGCGAGGATTTTTCGTTTGACAGCTATTTTGGTTAAATAATAGTTATTAAAATTATTTAATTTCTCTTAACTCCACTTTATATAAGCGTGGCCAGTACTTGCCTGTAAGATATATCCCTCCCTGCTGGTCAACCGCTATTCCGTTCAGCACGTCGGTGCGGTTTGTACGCAAGTGTGAAGGCAGAAGACCGCTGCAATCAACTGCACCTTCGACTTCTCCCGACTTGGGGTTGATGATGACTATCATATCCGTGGTATAGACATTGGCCCAGATTTTCCCGTCGATCCATTCAAGTTCATTCAACAGACGCAGCGGCCTGCCGTTCATCTTCACCTCGAGGCTGCGCTGCAGCTTGAAATCGGAGTCCATAAAATAGAGTTTCGAACTGCCGTCCGAGGCGATAAGGCTCTTGCCGTCAGTGGTCAGGCCCCAGCCCTCACGGGGATAAGAGCAGGTCTTGAGATACTCCAGGCTTGCAGCGTCATAGACAAAGGCCACCTTGTTGGTCCAGGTAAGGACATAAAGTTTGTCGCCAAGTATGGTTGACCCCTCGACGAAATACTTTTTGTTGAACGGCAGCTTCTCAAGGGCCCTCCCGCTCGTCAAATCGACTTTACGAAGGCTTGACTCTCCCCACTGGCCGGTTGACTCATAGAGTTCTCCTCCGTGGAAAAAGAGTCCCTGAGTATATGAGGAGATGTCGTGATTGTATTCTGCGACGACTTTCAGCGCGTACTGCCTTACCCTTGCCTGGGAACAGCAGGAAAGCAGAAGGGCTGAAACTATGATTGCAATTCTTTTCATAATTAAGGCAAAGCTACTAAGAATTTGTGTAACTTTGCACTCGCTTAGCAGGAAAACTAAGGTGGGGCGATCTGCCGCTCGAAAGAGAGGAAAGTCCGGACAGGACAGGGCATCCCGCTGCGGAAAGCGCAGGTGGAGGTAACTTCAGGCCATCCGTAACAGAAAAAAACAGCCCTCCCCTCGGGGAAGGCAATGATGAAAACGCGAGGCAAGAGCTCACGACGCCGGGCAGTGATGTCAGGCGGGTACGGAACCGGGACCTGCAAAACCAAATATACTGGCAGATGAGGGCGGCCCGCCCGATGCCAGGGGGTAGGTTGCGAAGATAAATGGCAGAAAACAAGTGAACAGAAACCGGCTTACGGCTCCACCTTTTTAGTTTTCCACTATCTCGGCCACAAGGTCATATTCCCCCGCTTCCACTACTTTTACCCTGATGAAATCACCGACGGCGGCCTTGGACGCCGCGCCACGCACGATTACAGTTCCATCCACCTCCGGACTTTCAAACTCGCTGCGGCAGATGAGGTCTTCCCCTTCCAGCTCATCCACGAGCACCTTCAGGGTCTGGCCCACACGGGAGGCGTTGAACTGCGCGGAAATATCCATCTGAAGGCTCATCAGACGGTCAAGGCGACTCTGTTTCAGCTCCTGTGGAACATCATCAGCAAGGTTCAGCGCACCCCAGGTACCCTCTTCTTCCGAATAGGCAAAGGCTCCGAGCCTCTCGAAGCGCGCCTCAGCCACAAAGTCCAGCAACTCCTCGAAATCAGCTTCACTCTCCTCAGGGAAGCCGACTATCATAGTCGTGCGCAAAGCCACTCCCGGCACCTTCTCGCGCAGGCGGGCAATCAACTCCCGTGTCCACTTGCCGTCCACATTGCGGTGCATATTGGACAGGACGCTGTCGGAGATATGCTGAAGCGGAATGTCAAGATAGCGGCAGACTTTGGGATTGCGCGCCATAGCCTCGAGTACGTCCTCGGGGAATTGGGCCGGATAGGAATAATGAATCCTTATCCACTCTATGCCCTCAACTTCGGAAAGTTTGTCGATAAGCTCCGCCAGAGCCCTCCTGTGATAAAGGTCCAGGCCATAATAGGTCGTGTCCTGGGCAATGAGAATAAGTTCCTTTATGCCCTTGGCGGCAAGCAGGCGGGTTTCTTCGACGAGTTCTTCCATCGGCACGGAGCGGTGCGCACCGCGAATGAGCGGGATGGCGCAGTATGAACAGCGTCGGTCGCAGCCTTCCGAAATTTTCAGATAGGCATAAGGCACCTCGGCACCAAGACGGCGGGATGTCATCCGGCCGCTCCGCTTCACTCCGAGCCATTCGAGCACAGGGTCAAGATCCCTTGCTCCGAACCAGGCATCAACCTCAGGAATCTCGGAGGGTAACTCATCCTTGTAACGTTCTGAAAGGCAACCAAATACAGCTATAGAGCCAAATTCTCCCCTCTCTTTCAGCTTTACGGCTTCGAGGATGGCGTTGACCGACTCCTGCTTTGCGTCTCCGATGAAGCCGCAAGTATTGATCAGCAGGATGTCCGCACCCTGCCGCGGATCGTCCACTATCAGGTATTTCTCATCGCCAAGACAAGAAAGCAGATGCTCGGTGTCAACCGTATTCTTCGAGCATCCGAGGGTCAGGACCCTAAGCCTCTTCCTGCTGTCCATCCTCGTCCTTCACGAAATCGAAGGAAGCGTACTTGGCAAGCTGGTCATACCAGTCGATTACCTTTCGCATATGGGAAACATAAAAGCGGTCGGCATCGTAGTCAGGAATTGCCTTAGAGAAGAGCTCGGTCAATTCAGCCTCCGATGCCTTCGGTGAAGGTGCATCCTGCTCGCCGAGCACGGTCTTGAGGGCGAGGAAAACCTCCGAAAGCTTCATCTCTCCCCTGTCGGTGTAAATGGCGATGTCGGCAAGCGTGGTGATGCGGCTGTTGCCGGTAAAGACACAACGCTTTCCGTCACAGAGGCTCTCGGCGATGGCGCCGTTCCTGGCCTGGGCGATATACTTGTAGAGGCCGTGCTGGCCTGATACTGAAAGGATTCTTGCTAAATCAGTCTGCATAACAATTTGTCTGTTTTGGAATACAAATCCTCAAGAGAGGAATCATTATCTATAATATAATCTGTTTCTATATTTTCGAAAGACTGGAGAGAGTCGCGGCCCTCGGCCTTGGGATTTCGGGCAAGCCGGGTGGAGTAAGGTGCCCGCACCAGGATTACGTCGTCATATACCCCGTCAAAAATGGGTTTCGAGGCGGCGATTGCCGACTCGATAAATAGCAGCGGAGAATTGCTCTGTGCCTTCCATTTGTTTATATCCTCAAGCAGAAGAGGATAGACTATGGACTCGAGCTTGCGCCGCTTCGCTTCGTCTGTGAAGATCACGGAAATATTGTCCCAACTGATATCCAGGGCCTGCTCGATGGAGCATTTCAGACCCGGGACCAGAGAATAGAGCATCTTGGTTCTCGAATCGCAGTCATACACAGGGTTTCCCCTGGAAGCCAGATATTCACACACAGCAGACTTGCCGCTGCCGATAGGACCTGTAACCAGAAACGTCTTCATATCAGTTTGAGACAAGCACACAATCAACCACCTGAGGCTGGATTGAGTAATCCAAGACCCCTGAAGGCAGCTTGGACATCTTCACTATACAGCGACCGGTCAGGGAGTTGGAGAACTCCTTGTAGTCCACATATACCCGGGACATCTTTCCCGGATTGAAGGTCGATGGAAAGGCACAGCGGAAAGTGACAACGGCAGTCGAAGGAAGAACGGCCAGATTCCTGCCGGCCGGTACTCCTTCCGTCTGAATCCTCATTTCCTCGCTGATCTCCACGTATCGGCACACATCAAGCGAGTAATTCGCTTCCGTGTGCGAAGAGCGTATCCCGGCAGGAATTTCAAGTTTCACCGTACCGTGTACGCTAGTGGACACGTCATCGAGGGCGATAGGTTTGGTTAGGACATAGTCAACGTTTTCAAGACGTGAAAGCTCGCCGTAAAGAGTGACGGAATCAGGCTTGAAAACCATAGGCCCCTTCGCCATGTACTGTTCTGCGTAATGCAGGGAGACAATCTGTCTGACAGGTACCTTCTTATGGTCTGCAGTAGGAAAGGAGAAATCAGCCCCTTCATCCACGAAGGCTTCCACAGCCTCCACCGATCCGAAAATGTCTGCCGAATACTTCATCAATGATGACGAAGGTATCCTGTAGACATCTCCGCCCAGATGCCTGAAATCCGACGGATCGAAAAAGACCTTGACAGCCCGGCGGTTTTTCTTTCCGAGTCTGAGAAGCCTGAAGCCCGTAGCCTTGACCTTTGCCGAAATGTAGGCGTTGGATTCGGACAACCTTGCCCTGCCCGTGAGATTGCTCTCTGCCGACACAGGCACGCTCACAACCTCCACGTAAGAACGTGAAAGGTTATGAATCAGCCAGATGCTTGTAGAAAGCAAGAGGCACAGGAATAGTTGTCCCCAGTCCTTCACTTATTTCTTGGCCTGATTGGCCTGGTCGGTCATATCCTTCTGGATGGAGGTCTTGTCAACGCGGATCTTGACATTGTCGTCAACCTTCATAAGCACGGTTCTTTCGTCCACTTCCGCTACGATGCCGTAGATGCCGCCTGCGGTGATGACCTTGTCACCCTTCTTGAGGGAATTGCGCATTGCCTCGAGTTCCTTCTGCTGCTTGCGCTGAGGTCTGATCATAAAAAACCACATCACAAGGAAGATAAGAGCGAGCATGATCCACATTGAGAGGCTGCTGCCCTGGGCCTGAGGATTGGCCTGTAAAATAAGATTAAGCATTTTCTCTGTTATTTAAGATTTTATCCAACAAGCCGTTGACGAAAGCACTGCTTTCCGGCGTACTGTAATACTTTGAGATTTCTACATACTCGTTGATGATCACTCCGAAAGGTGTTGCAGGGAAGGCCTTTGACTCAGCGAGGCCGCAGGCAATGAGGGCGAGATCGGTAGTGCAGAGGCGGTCGCGGTTCCACTTCGGGGTCAGTTCGGCCACTCTCGAACAATAAGAGTCAAGATTCGAGTAGGCCGTACGAACGAGACTGTGCACGAAGGCGCGGTCACTATCCATAGCTTCATTTCCCGGAAGCTCGCTCTGATAGAGGGCAGGCAGATTCCAACTCTCTTCTTTCGCGATGGCTCGGAGGGACTTGCAGCACCAACTCAGCGAATAAGGAAGGTCATCATTCCAATATATCGACAAGTCTTCAAGGATTTCCTCGAGTGCCTGATTGTCTTCGAATTCGTTTTCGAAGATCCTGCACCACAGAGCCGCATCCTCTTCGAGAGATGACTGGCCGCTTTCAAGATACGAAGTGAAGTAGTCTTTGGTACGGATAGATTCGTAGAGATTGCGCAGAAGCGCGTCATACTGGTCCCAGGAGAGTTTCTTCTTTGTTATCAGCTTGGTGAAGTCCCTGTCGGAAGCGAGCAGCGGGGCAATCCGGTTATTTACGAACTTGAGGTTTGGATTGCGTTCCCGGTCTGTGGCTGAGAACTTGTTCCTTGAGCTCTCGATACGGCTGCGTGCCTCGTCGGTAAGAGGTCCGACGATAGAAAGGAGAAACAGATACAGGTCTCTGGTCGACTCGCAGGAGATTTCCAGAAGGGCTTCCGTCTCCTTGAGAGTCATACCCGGATTTTCCGCATAACAGAATACAGCCTTGAAGGCCTTAGTACGGAGAATTCTTCGGTTGAGCATTTTTTCAAACAATTATTCAGGCAAAGATAATAAGTAATCGATAAAAAAACTATTTTTGTAGTGAGCAGAATGCTCTAATCACTTTAACTATTCAAGATATGTACAAAGACGATTTCGAAAAAGGCAGAAGTCAGAGATTCTCCAGAGAGAGAAGATTTGACAGGCCCGGCAGATCCGACCGCGCGGGACGCTATGACAGAGGAGGAAGATATGACAGGTACGACCGGAACGACCACGACGGAGAGGATATATACTCCAAGCCGGTAAAAGCCGGAAAACGTACATACTTCTTTGATGTCAAGACAACAAGGGACAAGAGCGACTTCTATCTTACCATCACCGAAAGCAAGAGACACAACAATGCTGACGGCAGCATAAATTTCGACAAGCACAAAATCTTCCTCTACAAGGAGGACTTCCAGAAATTTGCAGATGGTCTCAACGAGGTTGTAGAATACATCAAGAACGAGTGCTTCCACGGCGAAATTCCTCAGCGGCCTGAAAGCCCGGCCGAAGACGAGGACTCCTATCCGTATGAGGCCACAGAAGAACAGGGCTTCTGATGGGAGACATCCTTCTGAGGAACATCACTCTCAATGACTCAGCCAATGACATACTGATCAAGAAAGGACGCATCAGCAAGATAGAACCTGCTGGATCGGGCATCGGATGGAATCTGGGCGGTGATGTCGAGCTGATGGACTGCTCTGGCAAGGTTGCCATTCCCGGCTTTATCAATATGCACACCCACTCCCCTATGACCCTAATGAGGGGCATAGGGGAAGATATGACTTTTCAGGAATGGATCTCCAAGATCTGGCAGGTGGAAGAAAGGCTCGACCACGACTTCGTCTATTGGTCGACCAGGCTCGCCTGCCTTGAGATGATACGCGGCGGCACGGTATGTTTCAACGACCAATACTGGTATTTTGCCGACTCCGTCAAGGCCGCCCTCGATATGGGTATGCGCATCGCCACAGGCTATGACGTAATGGACAAGGGCAACAAAGCGGAAGCCGAAAGGCAGAAGGAACAATGCCTGAGGATGAGCGAGAAATTCCTCAACAACCTCGACGAGGGCCATATCTACGAGCTCGCCTTCCACGCCGCATATTCCGTAAGCGAGGAAATGATGCTCTGGGTTTCAGACCTGGCGCGCAAATACGATCTCAATATACACATTCACCTCAGTGAGACACAAAAGGAAGTCCTCGACTGCAAGGCTGCACATTCGGGTCTCTCACCGGTGGAGTATCTCGACTCTCTGGGAATACTGTCCGACAGGGTTCTTGCAGCCCATACCCTGTGGCTCTCCGAGAACGATATGGATATCCTCGCAAAGCGCGGGGTTCACTGCATCCACAACATCAACTCCAACACCAAGCTCGCTTCGGGCTACAGGTTCCTCTACAACGAAATGAGGGACAGGGGTATCAACATCTGTCTGGGCACAGACGGCTGTGCATCCTCCAACAATCTGGATATGCTTGAAGCTATGAAGACCAGCGCGCTCTTCCAGAAGGCTTGGAGGGAAGACCCCGCCGCCCTGCCTTTGGGCGAACTTATGGATATGGCCACAATCAACGGAGCAAAGGCCCTGCGCTACGGTTCGGGGCGCATAGCGGTGGGCGAAGTCGCCGATATCAATATCATTGACACCGACAATTGCTACTTCCTGTCCAACGCACCGTTCTTGGCCAACCTTATATATTCGGCCCACTCGGACTGCATCGACTCGGTAATCTGCCGTGGCCGTTTCCTTATGAGACACAGAGAAATTGAAGGCGAGAAAGAGATACTCGCCCAGGCACGAAGAGTGCTGAAGAAAATCGCATAACAATAACATCAAGACTATGGATCCAAGAATGGAAGCTATCGGCATAGCGGCCGATTACATCAAAGAAAAGTTCTCCGGCAATGTCCCTACAGTCGGCATTGTGCTCGGAAGCGGACTTGGGAGACTCGCCGACATCATTGAAGACCAGGTAGTCATCCCATACAGAACCATACCCCGCTTCCCTGTTTCCACCGCCATCGGCCACAAGGGCAACTTTATTTTCGGCAAACTGGGCGGAAAGTGGGTGCTTGCAATGCAAGGCCGTTTCCACTACTACGAAGGCTACGATATGGAGCTTGTCACTATGGGAATACGCGTAATGAAGGTTCTGGGAGTGGAATATCTCCTCGTCTCAAACGCCGCAGGAGGATGCAATCCTGAATACAAGGTCGGAGACCTGGTTATCATCAAGGACCACATCAACACCCTGCCCAACCCTCTCATCGGAAAGAACTTCGATGAGTTCGGCCCGCGTTTCCTCGATATGACTACCGCCTATGACCTGGAGTTGCAGGATATGGCAGCCGAAATAATGAGCGATATGGGATTGAAAATATTCAGGGGCGTTTACTTCGGCAGTACCGGTCCTACATATGAGACTCCGGCCGAAGTGCGCTTCTACCGTCTGATAGGTGCAGACCTTTTGGGAATGTCCACCATACCTGAAGTGATAGTCGGAAGACATTGCGGTCTGAGGGTATTCGGAGTCTCGGTTGTCACAAACGAGGCCAACACCCAAAACAATGTCAAGACCATAAATGATGAAGAAGACGTAGTCGTACAGGCTAATATGTCAGCCGACAAGATGACTACCCTGTTCATAAAAATGATAGAGAGGCTTTAGAGCCTCTCTATCTGTTATTTCGCGATTGCGACAGATCTGATTTCCCGGATGACAGTGATTTTCACCTGACCCGGATAGGTCATCTCGTCCTGAATTCTCTGGGCAATCTCCGTTGAGAGCCTTGCAGACTGCTCGTCGGTCACCTCTTCTGCCGCTACGATAACACGCAGTTCACGGCCTGCCTGGATTGCATAGGACTTGGTAACACCAGGGTAAGATGCAGCAAGGTCTTCCATACCCTTGAGACGCTTGATGTACGACTCGATGACCTCTCGCCTTGCGCCTGGTCTTGCGCCTGAGATGGCATCACCGACAAGCACGAGAGGAGAGTAAACCGAGCTCATCTCCATCTCCTCGTGATGGGCTCCGATGGCATTGCATACCTCCGGACGCTCCTTGTACTGCTCGGCAAGCTTGGCACCGAGAATTGCGTGAGGAAGTTCAGGCTCATTCTCGCTTACCTTGCCGATATCGTGAAGCAATCCGGCGCGGCGGGCAATCTTAGGGTTCAACCCGAGCTCGGAGGCCATTATGGCGCATATGTTTGCGACTTCGCGGGAGTGCTGGAGAAGGTTCTGGCCGTAAGAAGAACGGTATTTCATCCTACCGATGAGACGGACGAGCTCAAGATTGAGTCCGTGGATGCCCATATCGATGCAGGTTCGCTTTCCTGTTTCCAGGATTTCCTCCTCAAGCTGCTTGCTCACCTTATTGACAACCTCTTCGATGCGGGCAGGATGGATACGTCCGTCCATCACGAGCTGATGGAGGGCAAGACGGGCAACTTCCCTGCGAACCGGGTCGAAGGCGGAAAGAAGGATGGCGTCAGGAGTGTCATCGACAACAATCTCGACACCCGTTGCAGCCTCAAGAGCCCTGATATTTCGACCCTCGCGACCGATGATACGGCCTTTTACCTCATCACTCTCGATAGGGAAGGTAGTAACTGCATTTTCAATAGCCGTTTCCGTTGCCGTACGCTGGATGGTATTTATAACAATGCGTTTAGCCTCTTTTGCGGCGTTGAGGCGGGCTTCATCCATAGTATCGTTGATATAGGCCTGGGCCTCGCTGCGTGCCTCAGCCTTCATATTCTCGACAAGCATCTTCTTGGCCTCAGAAGCTGTCAGGCCTGCTATGTTCTCGAGGTCCTTATTTACCTGGGCTACAAGACGGTCATAATCCTGCATCTTGGCGTCAAGTTTGTTTTTCTGGGCATTGAGCTGGCCCTTCTGGGAATCCAGCTCGTGCTGTCTGCGACCGAGTTCGCTGGCCTGTTCCTTGAGCTGGTTTTCACGGGTCTTGATGTTGCTCTCTCTTTCGCGAAGCTCATTGTTGCGTGCGTTGACATTTTTGTCATACTCGCTCTTGAGCTGGAGATACTTCTCCTTTGCTTGAAGTATCTTCTGTTGCTTGATGTTCTCGGCCTCAAGTTCTGCTTTCTGGATGATAGCATCGACGCGGCCCTTCAAAACGGTCTTAGTAATCAATATATAAACTGCAATCGCACCTGCGGCGCTTCCAACAGCAGCTAAGATAATGTATAAAATCATATATAAATAAAATTAGTCTCTAACAAAAAAAACAGCATCCGCAATATTGCAGATGCTGTTATAAAAAAGCCGTCAGCCGATAGTTCAGAAAATATATCTGACAAGATTTGGGCTCCAGTCTGTCTCGGGCTTCCCGTCGTAGCGGGCTTGTCTTCCTCAGCTTGAGATGACCCGGTTCCGAAGAACTTTGTTGTTTTCAGAGGATGGGTCTGACGGCTATTTGGCATTCATACTGTCAAGATAGACATTCAATTCCTTGTGAAGACTCTCTGCGTCTGCCTTAGCTTTTGCAAGTTTGCTCCGCATAGTCAATTTCCCGGCCGCTTCCTGAAGTGCCACGAAGGCAAGTTTGTCATCAAGTGTGGTGTCGGCAAATTTTTGATCCATATGCTGGAGCATTGAATTCACATCTTCTGCGGCAAGTCTCATAAGTCGCTCCATCTCGGGCGATTTAGCATTGAGTGGATACTCTTTACCTGCTATTTTAAGCGTGATTCTCTGGTCCATCAGTCTTCAAGGAGTTTAATGCACCTGTCAATCTCACGAATCAGCTTGTCTATCCTCTGCCTTGCAGCACTATTGCCCTCAGTAGCAGCAAACGCATCGGAGAGTCTCATCGTGTCTATCTTTACAGTCAATTCAGCAATCTGCTCCTTATACCTCAGATTCAGTTCCTGAACTTCATTTAACTTGTCAGTCATCTCATCAGCTCTTTTCTTTTCAGCTTCATATAAAGCTAAGAGTTTGGCTATATCTGACTTGATATCTGTAAGCATTTCAGAAAAAACCTAAAGTACAACGTACAAATTTAATAAACTTCTCAAAAACTACAAAAAAAGAAGGTGACTTAAATGAGCCACCTTCTTTTAGATATGTAAATCTTCAGATTACTTTCTCTTGATGATAACGGTGCGAGAAAGAGCGTCGTTGTTGAAGAAGAGAGCGTCAACACCACCGTTGGCAACCTTCTCGAGACGGCTAGCAGGAACACCCTCTGCTACGAGAGCATCATAAACAACCTGTGCGCGCTTCTCTGAGAGCCTCTGGTTGGTCCTAGACGAACCGGTCTTCTTGTCAGCATAGCCTGCAACCTCGTAAACAGCGTCATCGTTGCTGTTCTTGATAGACTCAGCGTAAAGCTTGATGCGAGCCTTATCCTTTGAGGTGAGGGTAGCCTTACCAATCTCGAAGAATACAGCGGTAGAAGAAGGAACCTCGTTGTTGACGAGCTTCTCAACCTGCTTGATAACTTCCTTCTCAACAATCTTCTCTACAATCTTAGGGTTCTTGGCAACAGCCTCAGCAGCAAGAGCGTCAGCAGCCTCCTTAGAGATATAGCCGGCAGCGGCAGCTGCAGCGGCGGCGCGAGCGATCTTGCCATGCTTGCCACCGATAGTCCATACACCGTTGATGGCGAGGCGGCCTGTACCCTCTGCCTTGCGGTAAGCGTCAGCGTCACCGAAGATTGAAGGGGTAACTGCAAAACGTGCCTCAAGACCAAGAGCGAAAGCGTTGGTGATGTTGTAAGCGAGACCGAGACCTACGCTTGCACCTACACGTACCTTGAGGGCATCGCTATTCTCAACGAGAACGCCGGTAGCAATCTGCGAGTCAGAGAACTTGGTTCCTACGGTAGAGAGGTTGAGGGTAGGACCTGCGAAAACGTAAACATCAAACTTAGCAAGATCCTTTGCGAAGATGTTGCTGATGTTAACCATACCGTCAACATTGAGCTCACCGAAAAGCTTGTTAGTCTTTGAGTAGCGGGTTGTGGCAGCAGCATCAACGAAAGCGGTGTTGTTGCTGGCATTGAGGGTCTGGAAAGGACCACCGATCACACCACGTACACCCCAAACCGGAGTGATATATTTACCAACCATAATGTTGCCATATACGGTAGGAGTGTTGAGGCCTGGAGTAAACACTGAAGCAGCACCTACTCCTACACCTACGAAGATATCCTTATCTTTGCAGGCAGTCTGTGCAGAGGCGGCAACTGATGCAGCCAAAGCAAGAGACAATGCGATAACTTTAAGTTTCATATCAAAAATTGATTTTTTCAGTTAACAAATAAGCCATGTATTAGTCAGCCCAGATGATACCACCACCGGCATTTTCTGCACCGTGACCGTGACCGTGACTGTGGCCGTGGCCGTAATGATAGTGTCCCTCATGACCAGGGATAGGAGCCTCTTCTTTCTGTATTGATGAGTACTCTACCGAGTTAACAGTGATTTCAGCGATAGCAGTCTTCTCATTATCCTTCTCTGCGTAAATCGTTACAGTCTTATCGCCAAAAACCTTTGTCAGATAAACCTTATACATAGCCCAAGCAGACACCTTGAATTCGTAATTCTTTTCAGAAGTGATGATTTCTCCGTCATAACTATCTATTAAAGATTTAACAGCGTCTTTGAACATTGGATCTACAGAGATGTACTTAACATCGGTAACTTCCTGACCTTCTTCAACTTCGTAGCTGCATTCCATATCAAGGATGAACTCAGACATATTGTATGCCCAAGGCTCGCCGTTATGAGAGTGGCTGCCGTGTGTGTAGTCAAGATAACCGACCTGGGTTTTAAGATTTGACTTGGTGACCTCATAAGAATATTTGTAAACATCACCAGGAATGGCACCAACTACAAGGCGAACCGAATACCTTGCCTCGCCTCCGGCAAGAAGGTCGCTGACCTTCACAACCTGTGAATAGGTCTTTCCGTCGTAAACTGTAGAGACGGTAACGTCCTGTGCTGAAAGACGAGGGCTACCCTCGAGGGTAACTACGCTTCCACTGACGGTACCTGCTGAAGCAGTGATAGCGCTGCTGATAGGCTGTGCGGTATAGAGCTCAATAACCTCAACGTTAATCTCGGCCTTTGCGTTCTTTACCTCAAAGTAAGTCGGGATCTCCTCAGGAGTACAAGCAACGAGGGCTCCGGCCAATGCAAGAAGTGAAAAAAACTTTTTCATCGTTTTGGATAAATATTAAACATTAAACTAAATTTCCAACTATGCGTCCATCGCCCGCAATAAGCAAAAAGCATATAGACGTCGCAAAGATAAGACAAAATTTCTTATAAAACAAGAATTTTAAAAAATTTTGCTTTTTAATAGCGCCCTATCTGCCTCGTTACAGATAAAGGATTCAAAGCATTGATAGTCATAATATTATCGCTTGCTTCGGACTTGAATTCCTTGTAATAGAACTGCTCGTTGTTTGCATTGTAAACCATACCCATATTGGCAGATGTGGTAACTGTAGGCCAGTATCCGTGACGCTTCATTCTGTAAGGCGGAAGGGCTATCTGAAAGCGGAACCCGCCATTAGTTTTGCCTCCGTCCAGGCCTTTCATCGCGTACACGCCGATAGAACAGTGCTTGAAATGGCGTATCATCTCGAATTTGATGCCCAAATCACCCTGCAGGAACTTCTGCATCCGTAGGGTAAACTGGGTCTGATAGTTGGGATCGTAGTAATTTGCCGCGACATTCCAGCGGAATGCCATGTTTTTGGCATCGAAGTGCCAGTTGAAACCGTCAAAGTAATACACTCCAAGGTAAGCGGCCTGGCCGTCCACCGAAAACCGCTCGTTAGGGAAATAATATTTGAGCTGGAGCGCCGCGCCAAAACGGGCGCCGCTGAATGTACCTACACTCAGGCGGCCGGTGATATTAAGGTTCCAGGGATCTCGGAAACGCTGGGAAAGCGTAATCATAGATGGGTGAATCTTGGACTCATAAAGTCCGTAGCCGTCATTGAAAATCGGGAACTGAAGCTGGTAGGAGAACTTCATTCCCGGCCACAAAGACACTTCAAGCGCAGGGCTCAGGACCCAGAGAGATTGGTACACCTGATTGATAATCAAGTTCTTGAGTGCAACCTGAGGATAGACGACTATGCTCACCTTTCCGAAAGAGTCATTGAGTTTTTTCTGCTTTCTTACAAGGTCCCAGCCTTCGTCAAGACGGGTAGTAGCCTTCCAATCCCCAATTCCCGGGTCGAAATTCACGCTGATTTGGGGCGTCTGGTACTCGGTCACGATAAGCCTCACTGGCTTTTCGGCTGCCAAGCCGGCCCCTTCTATTATGCTTACCGCCCTGGCTACGCCCTCGGACTGAATCTTGTACCTGTCGTTTTCGATGGTAAATACTACCATCGAGTCAGTTTCCGCGCTGCGCACGTTGAAGAAGCCCTCCTTGGAGAATACCAGGGCGACACTGTCAACATCCTGACAGAAGACTTCGCCTCCTGCCGGAAGGCAGAACGCAAGCAGCAGTATTTTTAGCATCCTTTTCATCATCATATATTAATATATACGGCAAAGTATCTCGGAGGTTTCAAGCTTGAGTCTTTTGTCGTAGGTATCGTGACGCACCATTCCGACACCGGTGGAGTACCAGGTAAGCGCTGTCGTCTCCCGATTGCGTCCGGGCCCCTTCTCAACCTTGTGCTCGCTCACTACCGTGCACTCAAACTCCCCTGCCGGCGTTTTGAGAGTCTCCCGTCTGAGCACCTTGCGCTGCGTGACGCTCACCTTGTATTGCAGCAGCCCTGCCTTAACGGTGCAGTTGGCGTCCGGCAGGATATCTCCCGGTTTCATTGCGGCAGGTAGGACACTCCTCTCGCCGTCGCTGCTCACATCTGAACCCGGCAGCAGATTGGAAAAGACCGCAGAAAGGCTCTCCCCCACATCAACAAGCACGTCACCGCCACTTGTCAGCACAGCCTCCAGGCTAATGGGGCCGCCGTACATAAGACCGCCGCCTGGTTTGCGGAAGCTTGAGCTATATTCGACCTTCTTGCCGCCGGCCGTCGGGGTCACACTGCCTATCTGCATCGTATGTGTCCATTTCAAGCGGCCATCGGAAACATAGGTCCTGCGATACTCCAGGCAGCGTTCCGGCACATCGCAGAAAAAGGGCTGGGCAAGGCATAGCACCGAGCCCAACCACATATAGGCTAACAGACTAATTATCAGTCTTTTCAACTAGAAAATCCTATAAATCAACCTGAGTGAGACGTAAGGATATACAGGCACCGAGGTAATAGTGCTTATGTCAAAATCACCCAAGGAATCGTAGCTTGGATCGTAAGCAACTTCCTTTATGCCGCTAAGTGAAAGGCCCTTGTGATACCAGACGCCAAGATCGAACTGGAAACCGAAATGAGACTTTGGAATACTGCGGCCAAAGCCAAGACCCAGATATGGCCTGACGAGAGGCATCTCGAGAGCGATCTGCGTTGTGGAGCTGTTGAACTCATAGGACTTTTCGCCCATACTGAAGTATATGGACGCATTGTTTTCAATCTCTACAGGAGTGTAATTCGGATCATCCCCATACTTGCGGTTCAACTCGTTCACTTCCGAAACAAGGGAATTGATCTCCGACTGGAATTGTTCGTGTCCGCTTATACCCACACCGGCAAAAAGAGGGGAAATGCCACAATACAGACCTGCCGTGATATGGAAAGAGCTCTTTTTTGCCGGATAGTACTCGAGCAGGAGCTTTGCAGTGCTCATTCTCAGTTTTGCAGCAATATTTAAATCGAAGCTGGTAAATCTGGTGTTGATACGCTCCGGTGCACCAGCGGAAGCAAGGTTGTTGTTAACCTCATCAATCTGAGCATTTATCTCAGACACATCCGGTCCCTGGCTTGTGAAATTCTTACCTAAATCTCCGTAAGTGAAACCGGCCTTGAGGACAAGGTGGTCCTTGAGGACAGGCATATTCAAATCCAGACCGATACCGGCCGTTGAGGCTTCAAGTCCGATTGACAGATGCTTGAATGCTTCCTGTCCATAGCTGGACATACTGAAGGCAGCAAGGACTGCGAAAGAAAGAATGAATTTTTTCATAACGAAGCAAATATAAGAAATTTCACATAATTCCAAATTACGGCTCAATTCTTCCAGGATAAGTTTCCAGAGCCTTGGCAAGAATATCGAGGGCCTTGGCCAGATCTTCCTTGCAGAGCACATAAGCAATACGCACCTCTTGCCTGCCTTCACCAGGCTCTGTATAGAAGCCTGATGCAGGCGCCAGCATCACCGTAGCCCCCTGATAACGGAAATCACTCAAACACCAGATGCAGAATTTCTCAGCATCATCGACAGGAAGCGAGGCCACAGTATAGAAGGCACCCATAGGAATAGGCGAATAAACACCCGGAATCTTGTTCAGACCGTCGATGAGAAAGTTCCTGCGATCCAGATACTCTTCATACACGCCCTGAAGATAGTCCTTCTGGACATCTATGGAAGCGGATGCCACTATCTGGCCGATAAGCGGCGGCGAGAGTCTGGCCTGACAGAACTTCATCACGGCATCGTGGACCTTCTTGTTCTTGGTACAGAGGCAGCCGATGCGGATACCGCACTCCGAGTAGCGCTTCGAAACGGAATCAAACAGAACCACATTGTCCTCGATGCCGTCAAGGTGGAAAGCGGAAATGTAAGGCATACCGGTGTAGATGAATTCTCTGTAAACCTCGTCGCTGAACAGATACAGATTGTGTTTCTTGACTATATCCCTGAGCTGAAGCATTTCCTTGCGGGTATAGAGATAGCCGGTAGGATTGTTGGGGTTGCAGATGAGGATAGCCTTGGTCTTTTCGGTAATCTGCTCCTCAAAAGCCTCAACTCCCGGAAGACGGAAACCATCCTGGATACGGGTCTTCACGCTTTTGATCACAGCGCCGACAGAAATGGCAAAAGCCATATAGTTTGCATAGAACGGGTCGGTCACAATCACCTCGTCACCCGGGCTCAGGCAGGCCAGGAAGGCGAAGAGCACGGCCTCCGAACCACCTGTAGTGATGATAATCTCATCCGGAGAAAGGTAGATGCCGTACTCCGCATAATACTTGACCATCTTGGTCCTGAGTGTCAGATAACCGTCCGAGGGACTATATTCCAGGATTTCCCTGTCGACGTTCTTGAGAGCGTCAAGCGCACACTGCGGAGTCTTGATGTCAGGTTGTCCGATGTTCAGGTGATAAACGTGTACACCATTTCGTTTTGCATCGTCTGCGTACTTGGCCAGCTTCCTGATTGGGGAAGAAGGCATATTCAACGCTCTCTGTGAAATTTCCATAAGCTATAATCTGTTATTTCCAAACTAGTTTCTTGACCTTGTGCTTGTATATCTTCGGCCTCTGGTCAGGGTTCATCAGTTCCATCTTCACATTGTCGAGTACAATGTTGCGGGCATAGCTGACCGACAGGCCCCAGGCTGGCTGGATACCGTGCGAGGCCGGCTCAGGGTACGCTCCCAGCCTTCCGAAGAAATCATTGCCTCCCCTCTGGAGTTTCACGTCCTCTTTGGTGAGTCCTCCACGATACTGGATGCTGATATCCTTTAGCAGCACATTCTCTACTGGATGGCCTTCGAGGCCGACTATAAGCAGCGCATAGCGGCTGTCACAGTTGGTCACCTTCACATCCGAGATTTCAATATTTCTTACGATGGAAGACGGAAGATCTTCAGGCCCGCGCATCCGGTCTCCCAGACGGATGTAAATAGGTGAATTGTTGATATCATCCATCACCAGGCCGCTGACCTTGATGTTTTCCAGACACGCGCCGTCAACCGACTCAAGGGCAAGGCCACGGCAATGATTGAAGCGGATGTTGCGGATTTCGATGTTGCGGAAGCCGCCGTTGCTCTCGGTTCCGAGCTTGACGCGTCCGGTAGGGCCGTCACGGTCAGGCGCGTGAGTGACATTGGTGGTCTTCTCTCCCGAGAGGTAGCTTCCGATATCGTAGCCCGACACCTCGCAATCCTCAATGAGCACATTCTGGCAAGGCTTTGCCCAGCCCAGGCCGTATGAGCACTTCAGCACGATGGCGTCGTCATTGAGGGTATTGACCCTGCAATTGCGGATTTCAACATTTTCGCAGCAGTCGATATCGAAGGCATCGCGGTTGGTATCAGCAGTGACATTGTCGATCAGAAGATTGTCCACGCCGGTGAGCAGAAGGCTGAAGTGGCCGCTGTTAAGGAAGGTAACGTCCTTGAAACTAACGTTCTTGCAGTTCTTCAGTCCGAAGGCCTTGTTGGCCGGGCCCTCTACGCCCACCTTGGAAACCCCTCTCGAAAGCACACCGGTTCCGTCGATTAGGCCAGGGCCTTCAACGCCGAAGTTCTCGATCCCTATACCCCAGAACAAGGAATTCTGCCAGTGGCTATGGCCGAAATCCTGGTATTTATCCCAAGGATTGGGTTCCGGTGCGTCATATGCTCCAAGTTCTCCTACAGGAGCGGCCTTGACTACGGAACCCTCTTCGAAACGGATGAGGATATTGCTTTTCAGCCTGATGGAGAAACAAAGATATGTGCCTTCAGGCACGAGCACCACGCCGCCACCTGCCTGGGAGGCGGCAATGATGGCTTTGTTGAAAGCCGGCGAATCAATGTTTACGCCGTCACCAACGGCACCGAAGTCTCTAATATTGAATACGGGGGTATTGGCAACTGCTGCAAGGCTCAGGACAAGAGCAATCAAAGACAGATATAACTTTCTCATAATCAATATACGTTTGTCTTTGAACTCCAATCTTCAGGGAGGCTGTCAAAGCCCCTGACTTTATATAGTTCCTCAGCGCTCATAATGCTGAATCCCAGCTGTTTGAGCTCTCGAGCCAGCGCAACAGCCTCTTCAAGGGGATTAGAAGAAAGCAGATATACGATATCTCCGTCACGCAACTGCGAAGCCTGCGGAGCGGCCTCCTGCGAAAGCGGAAGATCGGCGAAACTGCAATTTGCGCCCTCGTCCTTCAGGGCTGAGACAAGCTTTGTCCTGGTCTTCGAAGGCAGGGAGCTGCTGAAACAGAAGGCAAGCTGCTTGGGAAAACAAGAAGGATAGGCAAGAAGCTGATATGCAAGCGCATAGGCCATTCTCAACTGCCCCGGGGTATTCGGGTGGAGCCGGTCTTTTTCGGCATTGCGGAAATAATGTGCGTGCTCGTCGAGCAGAGGGTAAAGGCCGCAAATGCTATTGAGGTCGATTACAGGCACGGCCCAGATGTTTGCAATCTCCTTTATGGCCTGAACATAATCATCCACGAAAAGGCCGCAGTCATTGGCAAAGGACTCATCCGGCTGGACATTGCGGTCGCTGAACATCGCAAAAGCCCTGTGGATAGGAGTCAGGAAGATGATCTGCTTGTCTGGAAAGGTCTGCTTCAGATAGCGGAGTGTGACGTTGGTTCTTCCCTTGAAGGTTTCAGGATCGAAACTCATCTGACGGTGCTTGCGCCTCTGCATAGCAGGGCCGTCGTCAAGAGTTTCACGCACGTCAAAAGTGTACCACTCGCCCATCGGAATGCTGCCGTTATAGTCATTCGTGCCAACGAAGACGATGATGGCATCGAAATCCATTCCGTGTTCGGCAATCAGTTTTTCTGCCTGGCCCTGAATCTGGTTCATCCTGTGGCCGCTGATGCCATAAACATATGGCTCGAAGCCCAACATTTCGGCAAGGAAGTTCCAATAGACATTGTTTGTCTTTTCGACTTGGCGGGCATCTGTAATGGAGTCTCCCAGGAAGGCGACCTTCCTGCCCTCCCACTGGCTGTGCCCCAGGGTCTGGGCTGAAATCCCGACAGCCGGAAGGAGGAAAATCAAGAATGTGATCAAATAGCGTTTCATCCTGTCGTAATTATGTTGTTGTATCCTACAAATATAGTCTTTTTTTGGTATTTTTGCCGATATGAAACGCATAATCACCCTAATGACACTAGTTTTGGCAGCGATATGCGCCAAGGCCGAAAACTATCCCCACAGGTCCGATTATCTCTGGACCGCCATCCCTGACCACGCCGACTGGCTTTACACCACTGGACAGAAAGCCAGAATCGAAGTTACCCTGCTCAAGTACGGAATGCCGTTCGAAGGAACCATCTCCTACGAAGTTGCCGATGACCTGGCAGAGAGCGACATCAAGGGAAGCGCCACTTTAAAGAACGGACGCTGCATTCTTGAAATACCGGGCAAAAAGACGCCTGGCTTCAGGGACATAAGGCTCCTTGCTCGCGACGGCGACAGGGAGTACAGGCACCACGTCAAAATAGGTTTCAGCCCCGAGAAAATCGAGCCTGTGACCGTCGAACCCGCCGACTTCAACGAATTCTGGGAGAATACCATAGCCCAGGCGCGCGAATTCCCTCTCAGCTACACTATGGAGCCAAGTCCCGAATACAGCACGGACAAGATTGACGCCTATCTGGTCAAACTGATGGTCAACCGCAGTCAGGGCATATACGCCTACCTCTTCTTCCCGAAGGAGCGCAGGCTGGGCGGCCACCCCGTAGTGCTCTGCCCTCCGGGCGCGGGCGTGAAGACTATCAAGGAACCTTTGCGCCACCGCTACTACGCCGAGAGAGGCTGCATCCGAATGGAAATGGAAATCCACGGCCTTGACCCGAGGCTGGACGCTTCGGTCTTTTCAGAAATCAGCGCGGCCTTCAACGGCAAGGACAACGCCTATATGCTCAACGGCATAGACAGCCGCGAAAGGTACTATATGAAAAGGGTCTATATCGCCCTTGTACGCGCAATCGACCTGCTCACCTCCCTGCCCGAATGGGACGGAAGGAACGTTGCGGTGCAGGGTGGCAGCCAGGGAGGCGCTCTGTCCATCGTAGCCGCGGCGCTCGACAGCAGGGTTACCCACTGCATCGTGAACCATCCGGCAGTGACGGATATGGCAGGTCTGGGCTGGCCTCACATCGACCGCAAGTTGCTCACAAAAGAGAATGTCAGGACACTCTCCTACTACGATGTCATCAACTTCGCCCGCCAGCTCAAGGACACAAGGGTATATATGACCTGGGGATACAACGACGACACCTGCCCACCTACCACTTCGTACGCAGCCTGGAACGTCATGAAATGCCCGAAGGAGAGTCTTGTCACCCCGGTCAATGAGCACTGGACTTCGGAAGCCACCGAAGAGGGACACTGCCGCTGGCTGCTCAAGAATCTGATTGGAAAGCAGGAAGACTAATCGTTCCTGATATGAATGTCACGCTGAGGGAAAGGAATCTCTATATGATTATCATTCAAGGCATTGTATACGAGTTCCTTTACCTGAGCGGTATAAGCCGCCTTTTGTGAAACAAGCACGAACTGCTTGAGGGCGACATCCACTGAACTTGCCGAGAACTCTTCAAACACTATGTCGACCCCTCTATCCGGATCAACGATGTCGCGTCCGAATTCATCTTTGCCGCAAGCCTTCGAGGCGGCCTCCCTCAGAATGTTGCGGACCTGAGCGATATCACTGCCGTACTTCACGCCGACGACAATCTTGACGAACTCATAAGAGTTGTTCATCGTAAGGTTCTTGAAGCTCTTGTTGAACAGGGATGCATTCAGGAAGGACATCACAGCTCCGTCCAGAGTATCTATCTGGGTACTCTGGTAATTGATGGCCGACACACGCCCCCTGATGCCGTCGCTTTCCACCCAGTCTCCTACCCTGAGCCTTCCGGACATCAGCTGGATACCGCAGATGAAGTTGTTGATTATATCTTTCATCGCAAGACCCAGACCGGCGGAAAGACCTCCGGCGATGATAGTGACGGCTCCTGTAGGAATCTTGAGGAGATTGATGACAATCACTACGTAGAAGAACCATACAAATATGCTGATAAGACTGTTGGCAAGGGAGAAATTGATCTCGTTGTTGTGGACGTAATTCCTGTTGTGCGCACGCATATAGCTGACATAACGGAAGTTCTGGTAAAGGGCGTGGGCCGCGTGGCTCAGATAGCGGAAGATATAGAACATCCCGAGGGTGGCGACTATCTTATAGACCGTCAGACTGAAGATCGGCTCGCCGCTCGCGTTGGACACGTCGAAGAACACCGCATTGAAATAAGTGCTGCACAGTTCCGAGAAATCAAAGATACCCAGTGCAAGCCTGATGCACAGAGGCACTGAAATCACAGCTGACAAAGGAATGAGAGTCATCTGTGAGAGGTCATAAAACCAGCTTAGGTGGAAAGTGGCACCCTTGGTATGGGAAATGGAAGGATACTTGCAGCTCTGCCTCCAGGTCTCGATCTTCGGATTCATCCTTTCCTTTTTATAGATCAGAAGCATCTTCTTCAAGGCCATCAGCAGCTCTATCAGGGACATCTGGAAGTACCACCAGATAAGGGTCACCATTCCGATAAAACCATAGCCGAAAAGAGACATTGCCATCACGACCGATATCACGCCCAGGGATATCCAGCACAAGACATTGTCAGCGACTTGAACCGAACCCTGATACTTCAGACAGGAACGCAATTGGAATATCAGCAGCACCAGCAGAAGAGGCGCGAAGGCCAGGTTCATCACACTGTTCGGGACAAAAAGCACCCTGAAGAAAATCACGATGAAAGAAGCCGTCATCATCGGCAGATGCAGCTGCAGCACATTCTTAACCTTGTCGGAAGGTACTCTGACAAGTATTGAAAGCAAAATCAGGGCATTCAGGATGGCGAAGATGACGAACTGGCTGGAGGCTGTGGCAAAATATCCGCTGCCCACGAGTCTGCCAAGGTAAATCAGAACGGCAAACAGAAGACTGCTCGCAAAGAGGGTGAAGCACAAGCGGGTACCCTTTCTGGGCGAATCCTGCCCGTAGTCCGGAAATCTCTTCCTGAGCAGGCGTCTGAGCTGACCGGCACCCAGCAGCGCCAGGCAAAGCAGGCCCGACTGAACCAGTATGAAGAACAGGAACTTCTTCCCCCGGAAGACAACACCCTGCTCATCCCGGCTGAAACCGTATTTATTTCCGAGATCCTTCCACACCCCCCGAAGGGCATTGAGCGGATTGCTCAAAATAGTAAAAAAGCTCTGCTGGCCGCCGGCAAAGACCTTCTTCTGGAGATATTGATACCTCTCCTGGGCATAATCGTATGACTCCTTAAGATTCAGGCTGGTCTGGTCATAATACTTGCTGTCGAGCAGTATCTGGTTCCTCATATCGGAGTAGCACTTGACGATTTGCGTTGCATACAGCACACAAGAATCCCTGTCCGCACAGCCTTCATTGTCAAGCACAAAGGCCCCGGGAGCTACCTCTTCCATAAGTCCCGGGATATCGAAGCGGACGCTGTCGTTATGGTACCTGAGGCTGTCCGGAAGATTATCTATGGCATTCAGGGCAGGGGGCAGCCTCCGAAGGGACTCCAATAGGCGCGAATAGCGCTGGATGTCGGCATCCAGACCGGATAGAATCTCGTCATACGGAAGGCGGTTGCGCTTGAAATCTTCATACTCCCTTGTCACCTCCTTGAGGGCATAAGCCATCTCGAAGGTGGAATTCTGTTTCTGGGAATAAAGCATCAGGGAGAGCTCGTTGCATTTCTTCATAATGGAAACCATTTGGAAATGCTGCTGGGTATGACGCTCGGTCAGTAGGTACTCATCCTTGCCCAGGGCGTTATACTCCTGTCTGAGTTCATTTCTGAGCGAACTCAGGGTACCGTTGAGATTCTTCTCCTCAAAAACCGCCAGAACGGGCAGGCCTGTAAGGAACAGAAACAGGACGGAGAATATGAAAGTCTTCGTGCGCACTCTTATTTCTTCATATAATCGAGGAAGCGCTCAAGCGTGCCGAGTTCCTCCTCTTTGGTCGATGCGGCCACTATCCTGGTCGAGATCTTCGATGCAGGCTTGGAGATGAGCATCACCATATTGTCTGTCTTGCGTGCAGGCTCGAAAGCCGCTGCCTTGTATTTCATTCCGCCGCCAAGAGGCTGAGGGTTGGTGGAGATGTCCGCAGGGTGGACGCCCCAGTTGCAGATGTAACCCTTGCCGTAGTTGACACTGGCGTCCTTCTGGAAGTTAACGCCCGTCAGGAAGCAGACCTTCCTGCCGTTGAGCTCGCGCGCGATAACCTTGGCTTCGCGGCTGCCGTCGCGGGTCTCGACGCGGATTGAGATGTCCACCGGCTCGCCCTTGTACATTACGCCATAGGCGATCATCTCGGCGAATGAGCCGCCGCGGATGCTTCCGACACGGGCGGTCCTGCCGCGGGTCGCAACCAGCTTGACTTCCTTCTCGCCGTCCCAGAGGGCGATGCCGCCGAGGCCGACGGTCTTGCCCACTAGATACTCGTCGCAGCCGGCGCCTTCTTCTGCCTGTTGCCTTTCAGTAGGATACCAGAGGTACTTGCGCAACTCCATCTGCTTGCCACTCTTTGAGTACACGTCGATGGAACCGCTGTCATTGAAGTAGATACGGAAAATGGCATGGGAATTCTCGACTGCGGGACCGTGATGGCCCACCTTGCTGTACTGCACAGCTTCAGCGGAAACAATTTCGTTGACCTGGAGGCTGTCCGATCTGTAGAACAGGCTGTATGCGGTCTGAGCCGACAGTTCAAGACCTAAAAGGGAAAGTGCCGTGGCACAAAGGAAAATAATAGCGTTTCTTTTCATAATAGCGCAAATTTAGCTAAATAAAAGCAATTATTTTTCTAAATTTGCATAATATCCAGGCCAAAGACTGGCAAACCGCATATTTTTTGACACAACCAATACACATTATCGATGATACACAAAAACTATCTTGCAGTAGACCTTGGAGCCACCTCCGGAAGGACGATTATCGCCACTTTCGACGGCAAGAAGGTTGAAATGAACGAACTCACCCGTTTCAAGAATCCGATGATTCCGCTTGGAGGACATCTGTTCTGGGACCTCCCCGCCCTCTACAATGAGATTGTCAACGCCCTGCGCCTGAGTGTGGAGAAAGGCATCAAAATCGAGTCCATCGGCATCGACACCTGGGGTTGCGACTTCGCCTTCTTCGGCAAAGACGGACAACTCCTGAGCAACCCGTACTGCTATCGCGACCCTCACACCGAGGGAGCTATAGACCGCTATATGGAGTTCCACGACAAGAGGACTGTCTATGACAAGACCGGTATTCAGTTTATGGAATTCAACTCCATCTTCCAGCTCGACACCCTGCGGCACAACCACTGCACCGCCCTTGAGAACGCGGACAAGATTCTCTTCATTCCGGATGCCCTCATCTATATGCTCACCGGCAAGGCCATCTGCGAATACACCGTAGCCTCAACCTCACAGCTGCTCAATCCTAACACCGGAGACCTCGACGCCGACCTGCTCAGAAGCATCGGTCTGCGCCGCGACCAGTTCGGCCCTATGACCCAGCCGGGCACAGTAATCGGCAGCCTTTCTCCTCAGGTTCAAGAGGTTACCGGTATGGGACCGGAAGTAAAGGTGATTGCCATCGCCGCCCACGACACCGCTTCGGCAGTAGCTGCAGTGCCTGCCAAGGACGATCAGTACGCTTACCTGAGCTGCGGCACCTGGTCATTGATGGGCATCGAGTCCAAAACCCCTATCATCAACGACGAAAGCTACCGCCAGAACTTCACCAACGAAGGCGGCATCGAGGGCACAACCCGTTTCCTCAAGAACATCTGCGGACTGTGGATTTTCGAGCAGTGCCGCAACGAATTCAAGGACGTACCGGCTGAAATCGGCCCGCTAACCGCACTGTGCCAGACCACAAAGTTCGCATCGATCATCAACCCTGACGATCCTTCTTTCGTCCATCCGGCATCGATGTGCAAGGCCATCGACGAGTACTGCGAGCGCACGGGGCAGATTGCCCCACGCACCCCTGCCGAGTACATCAGATGTATCTACAGGAGCCTCGCCCACCGTTACACCACCATCATCGACATTCTCCAGGGCCTCTCGCCTACCCCGATCAAGTGCCTCCACGTAATTGGCGGCGGTTCAAAGAACCCTCACCTGATGCAGTTCACAGCCGACGCGCTTCAGATGCCTGTCATCTGCGGTCCGACTGAAGGCACCGCCCTCGGAAACGTCCTGATGCAGATCAAGAGCCAGGGTCTGGTCAAGAACCTCGTGGATATGAGGAAGATTGTCGCAGAATCCGTAGAGCTCAAACAGTACAACCCTTCAGTATAATCACAAATCTAACAACCAGATAAAACAATGAAAGAAACAGTAAACAAAGCTTACGCCATCGCCAAGGAAAGATATGCAGCGATTGGCGTCGACACCGAAAAGGTGCTTGAACAACTCCAGAATTTCCACCTCTCAATGCACTGCTGGCAGGCAGATGACGTAAAGGGCTTCGAAGTACAGGCCGGCGCCCTCTCCGGCGGCATCCAGTCAACCGGCAACTATCCGGGCGCAGCACGCAACATCGACGAGCTCCGCGCTGACATCCTCAAGGCCAAGAGCCTCATCCCGGGAACCCACCGCCTCAACCTCCACGAGATTTACGGCGACTTCAAGGGCAAGGTAGTTGACCGCGACGAGGTGACCGTAGATTACTTCCAGAGCTGGATCGACTGGGCAAAAGAGAACAACACCAAGCTCGACTTCAACTCTTCTTCATTCTCACACCCTAAGAGCGGCAGTCTCACGCTCTCAAATCCTGACGAGAGCATCCGCAAGTTCTGGGTAGAGCACACGAAGCGTTGCCGCGACATAGCTGACGCAATGGGTAAGGCACAGGACGACCCTTGTATTATGAACGTATGGGTTCACGACGGCTGCAAGGACGTATCTGTCAATCATATGCTCTATCGTGAAACCCTCAAGAAGTCTCTCGACGAGATTTTCGCAGAGGACAAGAAGAATATGAAGGACTGTATCGAGGGTAAGGTATTCGGTATCGGTCTTGAGAGCTTCACCGTAGGTTCACACGACTTCTACACCGCATACGCTGCAAAGAACAACAAGATTTTGACCATCGACACCGGCCACTACCATCCTACCGAGGTCCCTGCCGACAAGGTATCTGGCGTTCTCGCTTTCGTTCCAGAGCTTATGCTCCACGTTTCACGCCCTATCCGTTGGGACTCTGACCACGTCACCATTATGGATGACATGACCCAGGAGCTCTTCTCGGAGATTGTCCGCGCAAATGCTCTTGACCGCGTACACTACGGTCTCGACTACTTCGATGGTTCAATCAATCGTATCGGCGCATACGTAATCGGTTCACGCGCAGCCCAGAAGTGTATGTGCAAGGCTCTCCTCGAACCAAAGGAGACCATCAGCAAGTACGAGCTCGAAGGCCGCACATTCGAGACTCTCGCCCTTGTTGAGGAGTGTAAGGCTCTTCCTTGGAACGCCGTTTACGACGAGTTCTGCGTACGCAACGACGTGCCTGTAGGAGAGGCTTATATGGCAGACATTCTCAAGTACGAGAAGGAAGTGACCTCTAAGAGATAATTAGATGGGAGCCATACTTTTAGGACTTCTGATCATAGCAGTTGGAGCATTTTGCCAGTCCAGCTGCTATGTTCCTATCAACAAGATCAAGAAGTGGAGCTGGGAGAGCTACTGGCTCATCCAGGGCATTTTCGCCTGGCTGGTCTTCCCTTTCCTCGGTGCGCTTCTCGCCATTCCTGAGGGACATAGCCTGAGCGATCTTTTCGCCCTTATGGCTGCCGATCCTAAGGCAAGCTGGCTAACCATCCTCTTCGGCGCGCTCTGGGGTGTCGGAGGCTTGACCTTCGGTCTGGCAATGCGCTACCTTGGCGTAGCCCTCGGCCAAAGCATCGGCCTTGGTTTATGCTCGGGTCTTGGAGCCATCCTGGGTCCTGTCCTTACCGGCAATGCGGCCAGCCTCACTATGGCTGTCATCATCGGTGTGATTGTAACCATCATAGGTATTGCAATCATCGGCATAGCCGGTGCAATGAAGGCAAAATCTCTTCCTGAAGAAGAAAGGAAGAAGGCAGTCAAGGACTTCAACTTCGGCAAGGGTATCGTAATCGCAGTTATCTGCGGCCTGATGAGCGCATGCTTCAATATCGGTCTGAGCTTCGGCGAAAACCTCTGCTTCGCAGATACAGCTCCGCTCTTCAAGACCCTTCCTGCAACCTTGCTTGTCACCTTCGGCGGTTTCCTCACCAATGCCGTATACTGCCTCTATCAGAACAACAAGAACAAGACCTTCAGCGATTACAAGCAGGGCAGCCTCTGGCTCAATAACGCCATCTTCTGCGCCCTCGCAGGTTTGCTCTGGTACAGCCAGTTCTTCGGCCTCAGCCTCGGAAAGGGCTTCCTGGAGGCTTCACCTGTCCTTCTGACCTTCAGCTGGTGCATCCTTATGAGTCTGAATGTCATATTCTCAAATGTTTGGGGCATCATACTCAAGGAGTGGAAGGGCTGCTCGAATAAGACAGTCGCAGTGCTTCTCGGCGGTCTTGCAGTGCTGATTTTCAGCATCTTCCTCCCTTACCTGATCGGCTAAGACTACTTGAATATCAAGAAAGAGGATGGCTGATAAGTCTAAGACTTGGAAGTCATCCTCTTTTTATATTATATTGCCTCCAGGGTCGGATCAAGGCAGTGGCTTGAGGCCTTCCCAGCGAACATTCCAGCTTCCGTCTTTAGGGAAGCCCGGATTCTTTTCGGTACAGCCGTCCCAGCCTGCGCACATAAGTGCCACTGCGGTAAGCAAGCCGCCGTTGCCCGGCAGGTAGCATCTCAGACGCGCATCCTGATAATTGTGGCCGTTAGGCAGGTAGGTATTGGTCCGCTGGTCCATAAGCAGTGCATTGATGGCCTTCTGCGGCTCGCCCAGTCTGACGGCATTCATACAAGTGGTCGGGAAGTCCCATCCCCAGGTCTTGTTCCAGTTCCAGTTGTCATATACCCAGTCAAAGGTATTCTTCATCAGGGCAGGATCCACCTGAGGGGTTTGAGGAAGCACGCCGACAGCTGCAAGGACTGCCATATGGTCGGAATACATCGCGAGGGTGGAATAGGTGTCAGGTTCTGACTCTGCTGCGAGATACAAGCCGTCCTTTGAAGCAAGCTTCGAGAGCTTTGAGATGATTTCATCCCATTCGCTCACCCTCTCCAGCCCCATTCTCTCACGCCAAAGCTGGGCAGTTGACAGGCCGAAATGCCAATACGAGAGCTCATACGGAGGATTGACGGTCTTGTCTGCCTTGAGGGTCTCCTGGGCGGCGATACAGCCTTTGAGCAGATACCTGTCGTTCTCGCTGTCATAGCTGACATAATCAGCCATAAATTCGGCAGTGCTCTGTATGAGAGGGAAATATCTGTCTATCACAGCCTGATCTCCCTTTGCACGGTAAAGAAGTTCAGCGAGATAGATGATGTGAGGTTGCTGCCAAATGAGGAAAGAACCTACGTTCGAAGGAGCCTCCCCACCCCAAGGGTCGGTCATCTTCATCCACCTCACTCCCTTGAAGCCCTGTCGCCGAGCGATTTCGCGGGCCACAGGCTCCACGCTCTCGTACCAAGGAAGGGTACGCTCGAGCAGGTCCTCGTGTCCCCAGAGAGCGAAATGGGATTGGTGCCACCAGATCATCTCCATATGAGGGCGTCCGAACCACGAATTGTAGGTCAGACCGGTTTCCTGAGGAGGATTGCTGCTGCAGCAGTTGACTGCAAGCAGGTACTGGCTGAGCACTACCCTTCTCTCGAGCTCCGCAGCCCTCGGATCGGTACAGTCACTGAAATCCACTACGCCTCCCTCATTCCAGAACTTGTTCCAATAGGTCTTGGAAGCCTGGCGGGAAGCTTCTGCGTCCTCAAATTCAGCCTCAGGAGACTCTGCGCAGAACTCCGCACAGAACGACCACGCGTCACCTTCCGGCACAAGACGGAGCGCATTCCTTCCAATCTGGCTCAGGACCGCTCCCTGATAGCTCAGTTTCACATAATACGTGGTCTGGTCAAGGCTGTGACTCAGAACGGCCACCCCATCGGCATCGCTCAGGACAGCGACCTGGTGAAGTTCATCCCTGGTCCAGTCCATTGCGTCATCGGCGTGGGCGCCCGTAGGATAAGGGAAGCGCAGGACAACAGGAGTCCTTGCAGGGTTTCCGATGCTGAAGGCCACCATATCCTTGTCCGGATCGCAGGAACTCAGCACCTTCACGGCACTGCCTTCATATTCGAAACTGCTACGCAAGACACCGTCATACATATCAAGAGTCTGGTCGATGCGTTCAATGCCTGAAGCCTCAAGGCCTTCAAAGCCGATGATGCCCAGATGGAGCCTGTGCGGATTGACGCGGAAATAATCTGATGCGCCCTTGCCGCGAGGGTCCTTGAGCTGGCAGGCATAAACTTCTTCGTGGCCGTGGCCGAAATCGAAGGACTTCAGATACTCTTCCCGACGATAATTCTCAGTGTTTGGGAAAGAGTGCCAGCCCCAATCGGACATCGTTCCGAGAGGGACACCCTTCGAATAGAGTTCGGGGAAGGTCTGAAGACCGGTAACATCCGCAGTGAAGGCGAAGCAGCCGTTTCCGACAGTCAGGCTCGCCATTGTGTCTATCTGATTCAGGTGCGGATTGTTGCGGGCGACAAGCGCAGGCCTGTCAATCACTGAATTCCCGCTGCAGCCCACAAAGAGGGACGCAGCGGCTAAGAAAATGGCTATACGTTTCATTATCAGTTGTGTTGGTTTTCCAATCCTTTACGCCAGAAGCGATATGTTATATCTTCCCGGTGGTAATAAAGCCGTTGGTTTGTAGTCTTCTCGTTGAGCGGACCGAGAGCCTCGATGAAAGGGCCTACCTTTACGTAATCGAAAAGCTCGTAGATTTCATCCTCCACGGCTTTACGGCCTGAATATAGCGCCGTCTCTACCTTGGGGAACTTTTCCCTGATATGGCGGGCTAGGGAGCAGAGGGCCTCCCTGTCATTTCCTTCGCCCAGGAAAAGGAAACAGTTCACTCCGAAATTGTCTTCAATCATTTTGTCGATATCGGCGCTGGTCAGCTCTTTTCCTATGTTTGTTTTCAGGAAAGGAGAATGACAGCCGGGACAAGAACCCTGGCAGTTCGATATTTCGACTGCCAGGGCAACTTTGTCCGGTATTTCCTCTAAGACTACGTCTGTCAGTTCAGGAACGTACTTAATCATTCTTCGGTGTGTAGAATCGTTTGTCGGCCTCAATCTGTCTTGGCTCCGCAAATGATGACACCCTCTTGAGGTAGCCGATGACGCGGGTCAGATAGTCAAGGTTGCTGCTGCCGCACTTAGGGCACTGGGTAAGGGTATCCTTGCTGATATGTCCGCACTCGTTGCATACGGTGTTGCGGCAGTTGAAGGTGAAGTAGTTGGTGCCGTAGTGGGCGGCTGTATTCAGGAGTTCCCTGTACTGGTCCTTGCTGAGGTGCTCGGCAATGTTCATATGGAGGGCGGAACCTCCGTCGAGGTACTTCACGAAATCCTCTCCGTGGAGCTTGAACTTGTCGATCATGCTCAGGGACGTATCCTCAGGATTGTAGAAGTAAGAGCTGTAGAGGTTGTGCTTGTCCGATACGAAATAGCCGTCCTTCTTGTCCCACTTGTAGTTCTTGGCGGCAAGATTCTCTGCAGGAACGAACTCGGTGTTGAACATTGCGTCCGAAGTACGGTCCTTGCGATTGGAGATGTTGATGGTCTCAAGCACCATATTGACAAACTCTCCGTAAGCAGGGTTAGGCGAAATCTGGAGTCCGAGGAATTCGGCTGCCTCGGTCAGACCGTTCACGCCGACGGTCAGGTACTGCTTCTTCATATCGATGAAGCCGGCCTTGTAAACATCGAGCATATCGGCCTTGAGGAAGTCCTTGATAATCTCGTTGAAGGCATTCTGGTACTTGTGGACGCGCTCGGTCATCTCGCGTATGTCCTTCGCGATGTAGTTGTTGTAGAGGTCCTCCTTGTCGTAGAAGTTGGACATCGGGTTGAGAGGCTTGCCGGCCTCAAGGTTCACTCCGCGCCTCTCGAAGAAATAGCGGCGCACAGAGTCCTGGATGAGGCGGTTGAGATTGATGGTCATCACTGACTTCGAGCCTGTTGCAACCGATGCGGTACCCATAGAGTACTGGTGGGTGGTGTGGTTGTGGCTGGAGTCCTCGAGATCGGTGATGCTGTTGCGCAGGCGGCAGCAGCTTGCAAGGGAGTCGGCGCTGTCGGAGATGTAGCAGAAGAAACTGTGTCCCTTTGCCCACATCTCAGCGGTGAAGTCTGCATAATCCTTGTCAAGGTAGTCGTCACCGCCGTCGGTCAGAAGGGCCATGGTCTCCACAGGGAAGGTCAGGATGTAGCGGCTGCGCTCCTCGTTGAACCAGTTCATAAAGTGCTTCTGGAGCCAGTCGAGCGTCTCCCACTTCGGCGCCGTTCCGTCAGGGAAGCGGAACTCGCCGAACACGCCCTCAAAGTAGTTCTTGTCGAAGTAGCCGATGTTCCAGAACACGGTCTGGTAACCCCTGTTGCCCGCAGGCATATTCATAGAGTGGACAACCTGCTGGAAGTAATTGTCGATGACCTTGACCAGAGTGCGCTTCTTGACATTGTTCTCCACAACGTCATCGAGGTGTTCGAGGTAGTCATCGCCGTAGTCCTTGCGGATAAAGTAATCCAGATACATAAGGAACTCCGGAGTCGCTACCGCGCCCATGAACTGGGACGAAACCGAATAGACAAGGTTGATGAACTCTCCGCAGAAGGACTTGAGGTCGGTCGGGGCGATGGACACGCCGCCCAACTCCTTCAGTCCGCTGATCAGGAAAGGATACATCGTGATGGCCACACAATAAGGGAAACCCGGAGTACCGCTTTCGTCGTGCTTGTAAAGGATGTGCGTATTGAGGTCCTCAAGATACTGGTCGGCAAGCGCGCGGCCGTAGAGCATCTTGATCTTGTCACACATAATGTAGCGGTTCTGCTTGATGTTGTTCTCCTTGTAGAGCTCGTTGCCGAGGGTTACGATGTTCTTGCGCGTGACGTTGGCGTTGGCGTCGAACTTCGAACCGGTTGCGGCGTTGGATGCGGCGATGTAATCCTTGATGAAATCGCGTTTCTTGCGCAGGTCAAGGTCAGCGTCGAACTTCTCGATATAGGCAAGAGCAACCTTCTTGTTGATGGACATAAGCGACTCCTCCACCTGGCGGCGGATCTCGGCGCTTGTAATGCCTTCATAGATATAAAGGTTGTTGATGATTGAGACAACTATCGCGTCTTCGCAATACTGTCCTGCAGATTTGTAGGCCTCGTGGATACCGCGGGCCAGTTTCGCCTTGTCGTACTCCTCGACAGAACCGTTGGTTTTACGTACATCCATTATCGTGTGTGTATTTGGTTTTGAATTAAAAATTAGTGTCTGATACAGAAAAGTGAATTTTTCTCCGCGAACGCAAAATTAGCGGATATATCAGGTCAAAACGGAAAGCCCGTCCATAGTTATCAACATAGTTATTCACAGCGAAAAAAATTAGCGGCAAATACCGGGTTTTATCCTATATTTGTAAGTTAAACACAAAAAAAACAAATCCCAATGTTTACAGAATCCCAAGGACTGTATGTTGCACATTCTCAGAACGGTCCGATAAGCATAGCCGGCAAGATGGCGAACCGTCACGGACTCATTGCCGGGGCCACCGGTACCGGAAAGACAGTTACTCTTCAAGTACTTGCAGAGACCTTCAGCCAGGCCGGAGTGCCTTGTTTCATGGCCGATATGAAAGGTGACCTTTCGGGTATCAGCCAGACGGGAAAGATGAGCGGTTTCATCGAGAAACGCTGTGCCGAATTCGGCATCTCCAACCCCGTTTTCGAAGGCTGTCCCACCCAGTTCTATGATGTTTTCGGAAAGCAGGGTCTGCCGATGCGCACAACCGTATCGGATATGGGGCCCCAGCTTCTGAGCCGTCTGATGGGACTCAACGAAGTCCAGTCGGGAGTGATGGACGTGGTGTTCAAAGTTGCAGACGACCAGGGCCTGCTGATTCTTGACCTGAAGGACCTGCGCTCTATGCTTGGATATGTGTCCGGGCACGCCGCCGAGTACCGCCAGCAATACGGAAGCGTTTCGCCGGCAAGCGTCGGAGCCATCCAGCGGGCAATACTTTCCCTCGAAAGTGAGGGTGCGGAAGAGTTCTTCGGCGAGCCGGCTTTTGAAGTTGCCGACCTGATGAGAACCGAAGGCGGCAAAGGCGTGATGAGCGTCCTTGCGGCAGACCGTCTGATGATGAACCCGAAACTCTATTCGACCTTCCTGCTCTGGCTTCTGTCTGACATCTATGCCAGCCTTCCTGAGGTCGGAGACCTGCCTCTGCCGAAGCTCGTATTCTTCTTCGACGAGGCCCATACCCTCTTTACCGACACTCCCGCCGCCCTTGTCAGCAAAATAGAGCAGGTGGTGCGCCTGATCCGAAGCAAGGGCGTCGGAGTATATTTCATCACCCAGAATCCTACCGACATCCCTGAATCCATACTCGGACAGCTCGGAAACCGCATCCAGCACGCCCTGAGGGCATATACCCCAAAGGACCAGAAGGCAGTGAGGGCAGCCGCCGAGACCTTCCGCGCCAACCCGGCCTTCAAGACCGACGAGGCGATTACCACGCTCGAAACGGGAGAGGCCCTCGTCAGCTTCCTCGACGAAAAGGGCGCTCCTTCAATGGTTCAGCGTGCGCGCATCCTCTTCCCTCTCAGCCAGATAGGTCCAGTCACCGAAGGACAGAGGCTCGACAATCGCCAGCTCTCTCCGCTCAAGGCCAAATACGACCAGTTCATCGACCGCGAGTCCGCCTACGAGCAGCTTCTCGCCCGTGAGCAGGAGCAGCAGGCCCTCGCTGAGAGGCAGGAAGCCGAACTTGAGCAGCAGCAGGAAGCGAAAGCCAGGGGCAAGAGCAACGACAAACTGCGCAAAATTGGCGGAGCAGTGCTCACAGCCGCAGCTACCGCAGCCATCAGCTCGGTAAGCCGCAGCGCCGGAAACGCCGTTGCGGGCGCGGTCAGCGGCAAGAAAACCACCAAAAAGACCAGCGGCAAGAGCGTTGCGGGCAAAGCTCTTTCAAGCGCCACCTCCAGCGCCCTCAGAACCCTCACCCGCAGCCTTCTGGGCAGCTTGATAAAATAGAGTGAGCCTTGCGCGCGAAGGGTATTGTCATAGCGTTGTTGCTTCTTCTCTGCTCCGGCCCCTCACTCAAGGCCGGAGGGTCTTTGATCTCCCGCAAGGAAGCTTGGGCCCTTATGCCCTTTCCCATATTGAGTTACAACTCCGACCTGGGTATCCAGCTCGGAGCCTTCGCCGATTTGCTTTATTACGGCAAGGAGCCCTCACTCTACCCGCGCTACCACCACAAGTTCCACTTCGAAGGTTCTCATTACACGGCAGGCCAGACTCTGATTCAGGCCGACTACGATTCGCCCTCTCTGATTCCGGGAGTGAGGATAACCGCCACTGCACAATACCAGCTGGACCCACTGCTTGGCTTCTACGGCTTCAGCGGCGACCCTCTCCCCTATGACGCAACCCTCAACCGCAACGGCACAAACGCATTCTACAGTTACAGCAGGACTATGTGGAAAGCCTCCGTCCATCTTCTCGGAGATATCCGGGGACAATTGAAGTGGATTGCGGGGCTCTCCTTCTGGAAATTCCGCAGCGGCGACCTGGAATTCGGCAACTACGATGCCTCCAACACGATTTTCCGCCAGTACCGCGACGCCCGCATCATCCGCGACGAGGAGCTTGACCTGAGTGTCACAGAACTCCGGGCGGGTCTTATGTGGGACAGCCGGGACCACGAGCAGACGCCGACAAAAGGCTCCTGGTCTGAACTTTACCTTACAGGCTCACCCGGACTCGGAGGAGGCGGAGCTTATTTGAAACTTGTCACCCGCTTCAGATTCTACTACACCCCTGGGCCTGACTATCTGACCCTCGCCGGCCATATCGGCGCCCAGACCAGCCTCTGCGGACAGCAGCCCTTCAATATGATGTCCTCCATCTACCAGATTTTCCCAAAACAGACTTATTCTGAGGGTTTGGGCGGACTAAACACCGTCAGAGGCGTATTGGGAGCAAGACTACTGGGGCGCGGCTACCTCTGGGCCAATCTCGAAACCCGAATCAGGATACTCAAATTCAAGCTCTGGGGCTTCGACCTCTGGGGAGCAGTCAATCCCTTCTACGACCTGGGTCTGGTCACCCAGGCTGCCAGGCTCGAAGGCATAGCCGCTCTGCGCGGCCGAAAGGCCGATGAGCTGAAGGGAGCCGCCACAAAACTTCACCGCAGTCTCGGACTTGGCCTCAAGGCCGGCATCAACAGTATGATTCTGTCCATCGAGGCAGCCAGGCCGCTCAATCCCGATGACGGAACTTTCGGCATCTCATTCACAACCTTCTACATCTTCTAGAATATGAAACTCAAACACTACATACTATCCCTACTGGCCCTTCCCCTGCTGTTTTCCTGCGGAGGCAAGGCCGAATCGGCCCAAGAGGCTGCCGAAACGGAGCCTGTAATCCCG
The DNA here is from genome assembly GCA_016295245.1 of Bacteroidales bacterium. Classification (GTDB taxonomy): domain Bacteria; phylum Bacteroidota; class Bacteroidia; order Bacteroidales; family UBA932; genus Cryptobacteroides. The sequence goes on from JAEDLO010000003.1 coordinate 43,985, forward strand.
CCTCTGGGGTTCAGGACTGAACTTTACGAAGCAGACACCCTCCAGATACGCAGCGGAGAAACCTTCTCCACCCTGTTCAACCGTTTGGGAATGAGCGCTGTCGGAGCGTATGAGCTCAGCCGCATCTGCAACGACAGTATCTTCGACGTCAGGAAAATGCGTGCCGGCAACCGCATACACGCATACTACAGCCCGCTCGACAGCGCCAGAGGGCCTCTTGCCTACGCCGTTTATGAGCAGGACGCCGTGCGCTCCATAGTCTTCAGCTGCGGTGATTCACTTGCCGTATGGACGGTGGACAAGCCGGTGGAGCACCAGAGGCTGCGCGCCGACCTGACCATCAACAGCTCGCTTTGGAACGATATGAAAGCGGCCGGAGCCTCCCCTTCGCTGATTATGAACCTTGCGGACATCTACCAGTGGAGCGTCAACTTCTTCACCCTTCAGAAGGGCGACAAATTCAACATCATCTACAGCCAGAGCGTCTGCGAAGGCGAGGTCATCTCCATCGACACCGTCCACTTCAGCCTCTTCACCCCTACAGAGGGCAAGCAGGTTGCCGCAGTGCTCTACGACAGCGGCCTGGGCGAGAGGACCTATTGGGACAAGGGCGGCGAAAGCCTCAAGAGGATGTTCCTCAAGGCGCCGCTCAAATACAACCGCATCAGCAGCAAATTCTCCTACAGCCGCAAGCATCCCGTAACCGGCAAGGTCAAGGCCCACACCGCCGTTGACTACGCCGCTCCAACAGGCACCCCTGTGCACGCAATTGGCGACGGTACGGTAAGCGCCTGCGGATGGGACCCGACCGGCGGCGGCAACCGCATCAGGATCAAGCATATGCGCGGCTATGAGAGTTGCTATATGCACCTCTCGCGCTTTGCCCCGGGCATCAGAACGGGCAGCCGCGTCAACCAGGGCCAGCTCATCGGCTATGTCGGCGCAACGGGCACCGCCACCGGCCCGCACCTGGACTTCCGCATTTGGGAAAACGGCAGGCCTATCGACCCTCTGAAACTCAATTCGCCGGCCAGCGAGCCTCTCGCAAAGGAGCATCTTGAGGCATTCACAGCCGTATATGACGCATATATGAAGGAAATCAATGGAAATTAAACCGGTCGCCGTATATCACAGCCCGCTGAAAGAAAAATTCGGCCTTCCGCGGCAGTCGGGTATCGTCCCGGCGCTTCGGGGAAGGGTTACACTGCTGCCTGAGTACAAGTCCGGCGACGCCCTGCGCGGCCTTGAGGATTTCGACTACATCTGGCTGGTATGGGGTTTCCACCTCAATCGCGAAGGCTCGGGCGAGGGACGTTTGACAGTGCGTCCGCCGCGGCTCGGCGGCAATCAGCGCATAGGGGTCTTCGCCTCGCGCTCTCCCTACAGGCCCAACCCCCTTGGGCTCAGCTCCGTGCGCATTGTAAGCGTGCATCCCGAAAAGGGCATAATCGAAGTCGAAGGCGCCGACCTTGCCGACGGAACTCCTGTTTACGACATCAAACCCTACGTCGAATATGCCGATTCGCACCGCGGAGTCCGCAGCGGTTTCGTGGACAAACACTCCTGGGAGCAGCTTGAGCTGAGGGTTAAGGATGGCCTCGGAGACAGGCTGGGAGAAAACGAGCTCAAGGCGGTCTGTGAGCTGATATCCCAAGATCCACGACCACGGTATCAGAACGATCCGGAACGGATTTACCACCTCAAATACGGAAGCTTCGACGTTGATTTCAACATTTTCGGCAAGACTGCAGAAATTATTGATATCAGGAAGATAAGGTAATGGATATTTTTATATATTTGCGTCGTGTTAGTTTTTAAAATTTTTAACGTATGAAGAAGTTTATTTCTATCGCCGCCATTGCCCTTTGCGCTATGATGGCACTTTCTTGCAAGTGTAACAGCTGCAAGAACAGCGAGTCTGAGACCGCTGCCACCGAGGAAACCGCCGCTGTATCCTGCTGCGACAGCAGCGCCACCAAGGCCTGCTGCGACAGCACTGCATCCGCAACTTGCGACAAATCTGCCTGCGAGAACTGCGAGAACAAGTGCGAGGAGAACGCAGAATAAGCCTAACGGAATAAGTTCAGAAGAGCCTCTTCGGCAGCCTTGTTCTTTGCAAGGTCCTCCGAAGAGGCTCCTTTTTCTATTGTCAGTCCACCACAGATATCTACCCCGATTATGCTGCCTCTGCTTTTCAAGGTATCGATGGCACAGCATAGTTCATCCAGGCTCATAGTTCCCTGGTCCCAGTTGGTGGAAGCGTACTTCTCGTCCAGCACATCCAGATCCACCGACAGGTAGAGCGGAAGCCCTGAGGGATCCAGTAGCGCAAGATCTTCGACGCGACGTATCCAGACGCTGTCCCTGAGCATCTCCAAACGACGGGCCTCCCCTACCCAGGATCCACAACTGAGCATACCTTCCATCAGCGTACCCTTCTGGTCATCGGGATGATTGTCGAACAGGACAAGTCTGAAAGGATGGCTGATTCTCTCGAGATAGAACAGGGAGACATAATGATAGTCTCCTGTCCCGATAAGATGAACCGCATCCAGAGGCAGCTGAGATACCTTCTCTCTGATAATTGCCGCACTTTCGTCGCAGCAATAGCAATTTGTCCCCTCAAGATATGAAAAAACTGATTCTACTACCTCCATATACTGATGATTTGGGACTCAAAAGTAGGTTTTTTCATCGTGATTTCATATATTTGCTAGGATAAACCAACAAAATTGTAATGGCAGAAGAAGGAACCTTTCCACTCGACCCCGAGAAAGTATATTATTCTATGGATGAGCTGACGCTCGACACGGAAGAAGGCCCCGTGACGCTTCGTATGGGTGCCTGGCTCAACTTTGACCCGGTGCGTATCCACAAGATGATTAACAGGGACAAGATTCTCAAGGTTGACGAGATGGAAGTTCTCAATCCCCTCGTCAGCAAGCTTCGCCGCGCCGACCCGGAATATTTCAAGAAATTTATGGGCCTTCGCCTCGTCATCGACTATCCAGGCTACTCTACAGGAATAGTCGCCAAGATTCCTTTTGAAAATGATCCTGTCGGCTTCTACAAATGGTGGAGGAAGGGGAAGCACGAAAACAAGGTTTATCTCAATCTGGGCAATCAGATAAAACTTTTCCAGAAGGTGTCAATGATGGATCCTAAACTGATTCTAAAAAAAGATCTGGAAATCCTCAAATAAATACTAACTAACACAACAATGACCGATCAGTTGAAATTGACTTGTCTGCATGAGGCTCATCTGAGCCTTGGTGCCAAGATGAGCCCGTTCGGCGGATTCGATATGCCTATCCAGTACAGCGGCATCATTGACGAACACAATGCCGTACGCACCAAGGTAGGTATGTTCGACGTTTCGCATATGGGCGAAATTTTCATTTCCGGCAAAGACGCCACCGCATTCGTGAACCACATCTTTACCAATGACGTGTCCGGGATGCCGGACGGAAAAATACTCTATGGAATGATGCTGTATCCCGACGGAGGGACAGTTGACGACCTGCTGGTTTACAAGGAGTTCGCTCCTGATTCCTACCTGCTGATCGTAAACGCCGCCAACATCTCGAAGGACTGCGACTGGATAATGGAACAGGTAGGAGGCTACGAAGTCAAGGTGGACAACCGTTCAGACGAGTGGGGAGAAATCGCCATCCAGGGTCCTGAAGCCGAAGCCACAGTCTGCTCCGTATTGGGTCTTGGGGATGCGGCATCGCTCAACTTCTACGAGTTCTGCAACTTCCAGATTGACGGCAGGAGGGTGATAGTAAGCCGCACCGGCTACACAGGCGAGGACGGCTTTGAGGTTTATGCCCCTGTCGATATGACCAGGCTCTTTTGGGACAAGCTCCTTGAAGCCGGCGTGAAGCCTTGCGGCCTGGGCTGCCGCGACACTCTCCGCTTTGAGGCAGGCCTTCCGCTTTACGGTGACGAGCTCTCGGCCGAGATTTCGCCGATAATGGCCGGACTGGGTATCTTCTGCAAGCTTGACAAGCCTGAATTCATAGGCAAGGAGGCCATAGCAGCCCAGAAACTCGCAGGCCCGGCCAAGAAAATCGTCGGCATCGAAATTCAAGACAAAGCCATCCCGAGGGCGGGATACCCTGTCGAGCTTCCTGACGGCAGCCAGGTAGGTGTCGTAACCACAGGCTACCATTCCATCAGCCTGGACCGCAGCCTCTGCTTCGCCCTGGTCGACAGCGCTTATTCGGCGCTTGACACAGTTCTTTGCATCCGTATCAGGAAACGTGTCTTCGAGGGCAGGGTAATCAAGAAGAGATTCTACCAGACAAAGTACAAAAAATAAGATATAATTTCACTAACTAACTGACTATAAAATGAGTACAATTAAAGAAGGACTCCTTTACAGCGAGTCGCACGAATGGGTGAAAGTTGAGGGCAATGTTGCCGTCATCGGTGTTTCGGATTTCGCACAGAGCGAGATGGGAGACATTACCTATGTTGAAATTCCTGACGAAGACGAGTGTGTTGAAGCCGGGGAGGAGTTCGGCGCACTCGAAAGCGTAAAAACTTCCAGCGAGCTCTACAGCCCTGTTTCCGGACGAGTTCTGGAATCAAACAAAGAGCTTGAAGACAAGCCTGAAATGATCAACGAGGACCCTTACAACGCCTGGATCATCAAAGTGGAGATGTCGGATCCCAAAGAGCTCGACGCCCTGATGGACGCTGAGGCTTACTCAGCTATCGCAAAATAATATGTCCAAATTCTGTTATTTCCCTCATACCGGAGAGGACATACAGCTTATGCTCAAGAAGATCGGAGTCGGGTCTATGGACGACCTGTACTCCGATGTTCCTGAAGAGTTCCTCTTCAAGGGTGAATACGACCTGCCTGAGGCTATGAGCGAGCAGCAGGTAAGGGAACATCTCGAAACCCTTGCAGCCGCCAATACCAAGCTCAAGGTCCTTGTCGGCCAGGGCGCCTATGACCATTACACTCCTTCCGTGATTCCGTACATCTGCTCGCGGAGCGAGTTCCTCACAGCCTATACTCCTTACCAATGCGAGATTTCGCAAGGTACCCTCAGGTATATCTTCGAATGGCAGACTATGATCTGCAGACTCACGGGCATGGACTACTCCAACGCCTCGATGTATGACGGCCCGACCGCTGCGGCTGAAGCTGTCAGGATGTGCGTTGCCTGCACCAAGAAGCGCAACAGCGTGATTGTTTCGTCTTCGTTGCTGCCAAATGTGCTGGATACCATACTCTGCTATGCCAAGTACTCGGGTGTTAATGTCGTCGTGTCAGGCGATGTGATGCGCGATGTCGCCGAAGGCGTGCTTGATCTTGCCGGCGTGGTCGTCCCTTCCATCAACAGGTGGGGCATCATCGAGAACCACGACGGCCTTGCCGGGCTCGTTCACAAGATGGGCGGCCTGATGGTAGAATATTGCGACCCTTCCGCCCTCGCAGTCCTCAAGACGCCGGCAGAATGGGGCGCCGACATTGCCGTAGGCGATGCCCAGTCCCTGGGCCTGCCGCTCAGCTATGGCGGTCCTTATGTAGGCTTTATGGCCTGCAAGGCTGACTATATGCGCAAGCTGCCCGGCAGAATCGTCGGCCAGACAACGGACGCGTCGGGAAAACGCTGCTTCGTGCTGACCCTCCAGGCCAGGGAGCAGCATATCCGCAGGGAGAAGGCCACATCCAACATCTGCTCGAATGAGTCGCTGCTCGCGCTCTGGTGCACGGTTTACCTGTCCCTGATGGGCCCGGAAGGGCTCAAGCGAGTAAACGACCTGAGTTATCGCAACTCCCACTACCTCTACAGGAAACTGCTTGCAACCGGCAAGTTTGAAGCTGTCTTCGAGCAGGATTTCCTCAAGGAATTCGTCCTCAAGCCGCTTTGCTCCGTAGAGAAACTCCAACAGGCCCTGCTTGAAGCCGGTTTCTTCGCCGCCCTGATGACCGAGGAAGGATATGTGAGCTTCTGTGTAACGGAAAAGCATCCTCTTGAGGAACTTGACCGTCTTGTAAATGTCGTAGAATCAATTCAGGAGGAAGGAGTATGAAATATTATGACAAACTGATTTTCGAGCTCTCCAAACCTGGCAGAATCGGTTTCTCGCTGCCTGAATGTGAGACCGGCGCAAATATTCCCGCCAAACTGCGCAGGGAGAGCGAACTCGTTCTCCCGGAGGTTTCCGAACCGGATGTGGTCCGTCACTACACAAACCTCAGCCAGATGAATTTCGGTGTCGACACGGGTTTCTACCCGCTCGGCTCCTGCACGATGAAATACAACCCTAAGATCAACGAGGAAATAGCATCTCTGGACGGATTCAGGGCCCTGCACCCGCTCCAGCCGGAGCAGACGACCAAGGGTGCACGCGAAGTAATCGCGTCGCTGGAGAAGGCCCTTGCCGCTATTACCGGAATGAAGCGCTTCACCTTCCTGCCTTGCGCAGGCGCACACGGAGAGCTTACGGGCTTGATGCTTATGCGCGAATACCATATGAAGCGTGGCGACAGCGCCCGCCGCAAGGTAATCGTTCCTGACAGCGCCCACGGTACCAACCCGGCGTCAGCCGCAGTATGCGGTCTGGACATCGTTGTAGTGAAATCAAAGGAGAACGGGCTGGTCGATGTAGAGGCCCTCAAACCACTCCTCGGACCGGAAATAGCCGGCATTATGATGACCAATCCGAACACGCTCGGACTCTTCGAGCGCGAAATAGCGCAGATTGCAGAACTTGTACACGGCTGCGGAGGCCTCCTCTACTATGACGGAGCCAATATGAACCCGCTGCTGGGCACAGTGCGTCCGGGCGATATGGGCTTCGACATAATGCACCTCAATCTCCACAAGACCTTCTCCACTCCCCACGGAGGAGGTGGTCCGGGAAGCGGCCCTGTAGGCGTTAACGACAAGCTCGCAGAACTTATCGACATACCTAAGGTAAGCGGTTTCCACGGTAATTTCGGCATTATGCTCAGAGCCTACGCCTATATCCTTATGCTTGGCAAGGAGAATATCGCCCTTGCAGGAAAGTTGGCGACACTCAATGCCAACTACATCAAGGAGAGCCTCAAGGATTGCTACAAGCTCCCTATCGACAGCATCTGCAAGCACGAGTTCGTCTTCGACGGCCTTGCGGAGCCTAATGGCGTGACCACACTTGATGTCGCAAAGAGGCTGCTGGATTATGGCTACCACGCTCCTACCATCTACTTCCCGCTCCTGTTCCACCAGACAATAATGATTGAACCGACCGAGACTGAGTCTAAGGAGACAATCGACGGATTCATCGAAGTGATGAGAAAGATTGCCCAGGAAGCTCTTCAGGACCCTGAATTGCTCCACAGAGCACCTGTTTCCACTCCGATAGGCCGTCCTGACGAGACGACTGCCGCGCGCCAGCCTATTGTCAAATGTGAGTGTTAGCGGATGAAGAAGAGTACTAAAGGATTGATTATTCTGACTGCTCCGTTCCTGTCAGGTTTCCTCCTGGGGTTCCTGACAGGTGGCGGTTGCAGAAGAAGCGATAAAAGCGAAGATAAGCAGGAGACCGTTACGACGGAAGTCGAGACGGTCAGTACACCTGAAGCCACAGAAGAGGAAGAAGCTTATATTCCGGATGAGATAAGTCTGGATGAAGAGCCTGGCCGTAAGGAAATCATCTACTACACAAAGAAGCTTTCCTATCCGAAGCTCTTCAACGACCTCAATGAGGCTCATATGAAGGTCGCCAAGGCCGTGGGGCTGCCCAGTCCCCCAAAAACCAGAGAAAGTGTGGACGGGCAGACTGGAAAGCTTGTCAGACTTACCGACAATGACTATTATGTGGTCGATGAGCTCAGATACTCCGTTCCATACCTTACCAAAGGCGCCGCAAGCGAACTGGAGGCAATTGCAAAGGCCTTCAGCGATTCTTTACAAAGCAAGTCCCTTCTGGACTACAAACTGGTTGTTTCATCGGTTCTGAGAACAGAAGAAGATGTAAAGAAACTCCAGCGAAGCGGTAACCCCAACGCGAGCGACAATTCAGCACACTGCTACGGAACCACGTTCGACATCACATACACCAGATACTGGAGAGAAGATGAGAACGAAGCTTTTATGCAGCCTTACGAATTGACAAAGGTGCTGGCGGAAGTACTCAGGGACAGAAAGGAAGCCGGCAAATGTCTGGTCAAATATGAAAGAAAGGAACACTGCTTCCATATAACTTCAACACATTAATAAAACAAGAATGCCCGGCTGAAAACGTTCAGTCGGGCATTCGAAAAGCGGCAGCTG
>JAEDLO010000110.1 GCA_016295245.1 Bacteroidales bacterium
TGCGCACCCAATGTGCCCCACAGGTACTTCTGAGAGGGGTCGACCGCGCAGGTGAGGGGATAAAGGTCTCACCTGCGCACCCGACCTGCCCCAGAACCACTTCTGAAGGGGGTAGACCGCGCAGGTGATTGACAAAATTGTCCGGAGTGCCGCTTGCTGGTGGTAATCTCAAACAAAATCGCATCCAGCTGTTTTCTTTTCGACGATTTGATTGTATCTTTACAATCGAAAGCCACAAATTGGCTGACTTAAACTATGTTGAACAAAGATCAATTTTGGTCGGAGATTGTCTCTGATCTGGGCCTTGAGCGTTCTGTTTCCAAAGGCCAAACAATTCCTATCAGGAGGTGCTGGCATTTTTTCACTTCCGGTGAGTCTGTTGATATTCTCTTCGCAAATGATGAAGATTATCGTTGCGGGATGAACAGGATTCTTTCTGTTGTCAATCGCTATGAGGTGATGATTCTTGCCTTCGTTCTAATGGACACTCACGTGCATTTTGTGCTGTATGGCAATTTGGATGAATGTAACAAATTCGTGCACGAGTATATCAGGCTGACCTCGATGTACAAGAGCGCAAAGCGGCAGGGGAGGAAATCACTGGAGAAGATTGAACTCAGCCATCAGCCGATTGAGGATGACCGCTATCTGAAGACCGTCATCTGTTATGTCGTTAAGAATCCGATCGTTGCCGGCTTGCCGTTCAATGCGTACGATTACCCCTGGTCGAGCGGCGCCCTCTATTTCCGCCGGAGGGATTTGTGGACAAGTCCGCGCTGGCTGCAGGAAGTGGAAGACATTGCATTCAGCTCGCGAAAGATGCAACGGGAGGTCCGCACCCATCACAAAATGGGCGACAGCTTGCCGATGATTGACACGATGGTGTTTCCGGGAGCATACACTGCCGTCGACGTCGTTGAGAAAGTTTTCCGGACCCACAGGGCGTACAACTTTTTTATGACCATCTCGAAGAGCAGCGATGTAGAGGAGCGGTCGGGCGCCATTGCGCATCTGACCATCCCCATCAGCGAGCTGCGCGAATATCGGCGGCAGATCTGCCTCGAACTGTACGGAAAGGACTCGCTTCGCGACATGGATACGTCCATGCGTTTGCGCGTCGCCAGGGAGTTGAGGGCAAGGTATTGCTGCTCTGCCAGGCACGTCGCCAAGGCCTGCGGCCTGAGCGGCGAGCAGCTGCAAGGCATACTGTGAGGGCGGTCCGCCACCCCGACAGCAAAGGCTCGCCTCACCCCGCCCGCCGAGGCCCCGCCCCGCCAAGCCCCAGCGAAGTCCCGCTCAGGCGAGGTCCTGGAGTGTTTGGATGGCAGCGGGAACGTCGTGCACCCTCAAGATGTCCGCGCCGTGCAGCAGGGCTGTGCGATGCGCTTTTTCGGTGTCGCCCGCGGTGAAGCGCTTGTCAGCGGCGCCGATGAGCACCGGGCGGCCCAGCGGGGCGAAGGCTTCGAGCTGCTCGAGTATCTCCCAGCACTGCTGCGGCGTCTTGGCGAAGCCCAGGCCGGGGTCGAGTATCCATTCGCCGATGCCCGTCTCGGCGGCAATGCGCTCAAAGCGGCGGAAGTAGTCCACCAGGGCGGGCACGACGCCTTCGGGGTATTCGCAGCGGGAGTCCATCGTGCGGGGGTTGCCCCTTTTGTGCATCGCTATGTATTTGAGTCCCAGGAGGCTGACGGTCGGGAGCATCTCGGGGTCGTCCTCGCCGGCGGAGATGTCGTTTACGATGAATGGGCCGGCAAGAGCATAGGCGCGGCGCACGATTTCGGCGCTGGTGGTGTCGATGGAGAACTCGAAGCTGCCGTCGCAGCGGCGCAGCACGGGTTCAAGCCGCTCCCACTCCTGCTCGACGGGTACGTCCTGCGCCCCAGGGCGGGTGGAGACTGCCCCGAAGTCGATGATGTCTGCGCCCTGGGCGAGCAGTTCCCCTACGCGGGCGAGCGCTCCCGAGGCCTCGACCCTGCTCGGCGCGAAGAAGGAATCAGGGGTGAGGTTGACGATTGCCATTATCTTTGCCATAGCGCAAAAGTAGGGAAAATTATCTATATTTGCGTTCTATGCTAGTCGTTTTGGAGGGCCTGGACGGGGCGGGGAAGTCCACCCAGGTCAGAATGTTCAGGAAATATCTGGAAACGGTGTGCCCGAAGCTCGAGTACATCCATTTCCCGCGTTATGACGCACCGGTGTACGGGGGTCTGATCAGCCGCTTCCTGCGCGGGGATTTCGGCTCGATGGAGAGCGTCCACCCGCAGCTTGTCGCCCTGCTGTTCGCCGAAGACAGGCACGCCTGCGCGCCGCAGATGCGCTCGACGATGGACCAGGGGGGCACGGTGCTCCTCGACCGCTATGTCTATTCGAACATCGCCTACCAGTGCGCAAAGCTCGCCGATGCCGCCGAGGCGCAGGAGCTGCGCGAGTGGATCTTCAAGACGGAGTATGAGGACTTCGGCATCCCGAAGCCGGACCTGAACATCTTCCTCGACGTGCCGCTCAGCTTTGTGGAGGGCAGCCTTGCGAAGAACCGCGAGGCGGACGGCGACAGGGCTTACCTTGGCGGTGCCCAGGACATCCACGAGGCGGACATCGCCTTCCAGAAGAGGGTGAGGGACATCTACGTCGAGCAGGCGCGGATGGACAGCAGCTTTATTGTCATCGACTGCTCGGACAAGGACGGGCGAATGTTGCCGGCGGAGCTTATTTTCGAAAAAATCAAGACTGTCTATGAGAATCATCCGAAGGATTAGTGCCCTTATTATCGGCATCGTCTTTTTCATTTCGGGTCTGCTGAAGCTGATGGACCCGGTCGGCACCGGACTCATCGTCGAGAGCTACCTGGCCTTTTTCAAGCTGGGGTTCCTCGCTTCCGCGACGAGCGTACTTGCCTATCTCATAGCGCTTTGCGAGACCATCTGCGGGGCGGCGCTGCTGACGGGAGTTGCGCGCAAGCTGACCGCCATCTTTGCGCTGGTGATGCTTTCGGGCTTCACGGTGGTGACGGTGGTGCTCTTCATCGCGAACCCCGAGATGGACTGCGGCTGCTTTGGCGAGGCGATTCACCTCACGCACGCCCAGAGCCTGCTGAAGAATATCGTGTTGCTGCTTTTCTGGCTACTGGCGTTCATCCCTCTGAGCCGCCAGGAGCGCACACGCAAGATCAAGTTTGCCAGCTTTGCGCTGGTGGTGGTGTCGGTGCTGCTTTTCGGGCTATATACCTCGCTGTCCATTCCGCCAGTGGAGTTCACAAATTATAAGCCGGGCACGGAGCTGTTCCTGCCTGAGGAGGTGGGCATCGATGAGCAGAAGACGGCCGCGACCCTGAGCCTCGCCGGCGCTGACGGGCAGTACTACGACTCGCTGGCGGTGACGGGCAAGGTGATGGTCGTTTCGAGCTACAAGCCATCGGCCGTGTCGCGCAAGCGCTGGGAAAAGATTGCGGACTTCGTGGAGACAGCCGGAAAAGCGGGCTATTTGCCGGTGGTGGCGTTGGCCAGCGCACCTTACGAAATGGAACAGATGGCCGTGCCGTCGGAGTTGATGTCATATGTCTATTTCGCCGACAGGAAGGACCTCGTTACACTCAACCGCTCCAACGGAGGAGTAAGCTATATTGCTGATGGTCAGATAGTAAGCAAGTGGAGCGTCCACGCCCTGCCGAAACAGGACGAGCTCTCCGCCATCTTCTCGCAGAACCCCACCGAAGTCCTCGTCGAAGAAAACAACGCCCCGCGCCTCCGCCTCCAGGCCTTCCTCCTCTACGTCTTCGCGATAATGCTCCTGCTTTAAATACTCAACGGTTTCAGCCCGGGTTCCTTTTGGGAACTTGGCTTGCTTGGCTGGCTTGGTTGGCTTGGTTGGCGGCTGGTTGGCAGTTTGTTTGTTTGGCTTGCTCTTGGCTGGCGGCTGGTTGGTTGGCTGGTTGGATGCTTGCTTGGCTTGCTCTTGGTTGGCTCCTGCTTGTTTGGCTGGCGGCTTGCTTGTTTGGCGGCTGCTAGTTTGGCGGCTGTTTGGCTCCTTAGTGTCGTCTCTGTCGGGCCCTCGACGAAGTTTTGTCATTCACCTGCGCGGGTGACCCCTGTCAGAAGTGGTTCTGAG
>JAEDLO010000028.1 GCA_016295245.1 Bacteroidales bacterium
TTCCGTACCAGTTCGCAACCTGGTCCTTCCAGTACTGCTGCCACTTGCTGAGGGTGTATTTCTCGAGGAACTTGTGGGCGGCGATGATGAGCATAGGGGCTGCGGCCTCGAAGCCTACGCGTCCCTTGATGCCGATGATGGTGTCACCCACGTGCATATCGCGGCCGATGCCGTATGCGGCTCCGATTTCCTCGACTGCGAGGATGGCCTCAATCTTGTCGTCATACTCCTTGCCGTTCACGCTGCACAGTTCGCCCTTCTTGAAGCCGAGGCTGAGAATTTCGCTGCCATGCCTGCTCAGCTGCTTGAGGTAGGCGCTCTCCGGCAGGCCCTGGGTGGAGTCAAGGATTTCGCCTCCGCAGATTGAGGTGCCCCAGATTCCCACATTGTAGGAGTACTTGAGTTTGGTGAAGTCGGCGAAGTAGCCGTGAGCGTTGAGGTAATCGACTTCCTCTTTGCGGGAGAGGTTGCCGTCGCGGGTGAGGGTGATGATTTCGATGTCAGGACACATCACCAGGAAGGTCATATCAAAGCGCACCTGGTCGTTGCCGGCGCCGGTGGAGCCGTGGGCGATGGCATCTGCTCCAATCTCATTGGCGTAGCGTGCGATGGCCATACCCTGGAAGATGCGTTCCGAAGACACGCTCACCGGGTAGGTGCCGTTGCGCAGCACATTGCCCCAGACCATATATTTCAGACTCTTGTCATAGTATTCCTTGGTCACGTCGAGGGTGACATACTTCACTGCGCCGAGTTTGTAGGCGTTGCGCTCGTTGGCTTCGAGCTGTTCCTTGCTGAATCCGCCAGTGTTGGCACAGGCGGCATATACCTCATATCCTTTTTCCTTTGCAAGATACATCACGGTGTAGGATGTATCCAGACCGCCGCTGAATGCGACTACTACTTTCTTTGCCATATATGTGTTTCTTTTATTTTTTTATTCTCCCGGGTGTTGGATCTGGATGTGCTCAGAAGGGTCGTATAGCAGACCGGTGCAGATACACATCTTGTAATCGTGGCTCTTGAGGATGTCGAAATGGCGGCAGCCCTCGCAGCCCTTCCAGAATTCCGGGTCTGTAGTGAGCTCACTGTAAGGTACCGGCCTGAAGCCGAACTCGTAGTTCATCTTCATCACTGCCGCACCGGTCGTGATTGAGAAAATCTTGGCCTGAGGGAAGAGCCTTCGGCTAAGCAGGAAGGTCTGCTCCTTGATGCGGCGGGCGATGCCCATACCCCTGTATTTGTGGGCTACAATCAGGCCGGAGGTCGCGACGAAGCTTTTGCCGCCCCAGCTCTCGATGTAGGAGAAGCCGGCGAAGTCGCCGTCGGCGCTCAGTGCTATCACGGCCTTGCCGGCGAGAATCTTCTCGCTCACGTATTCAGGCGTGCGGTTTGCTATGCCGGTCTTGCGCTCCTGACTGGAGATGAAGATCTCCTTGCAGATCGCGTCGGCGTATTTGATGTCGTCTCTGTTGGCGACCCTTACAATGATCTCCGAAATGTTGAAGATAGCCTTGATGGAGTTCTCGATAAGCTCGGTGTCAGCATCTTCTCTAAGGAGCAGAAGGATGGTGTCATCGCCTGCGATTGTGCCCATCACTCCTTCAATTTGCGCGCTGTCCACCACCGATGCGATGGCGGAAGCGAAACCGGGCTTGGAGTGCAGCACGCAGAGCTGGCCCGAGATGTCGATTTTTTCTATATTCATTGAGTTATATGATACGGCACGGGACGGCATCTTGTAATAGAAGCCGTCCGCGTCAGGCACCTTTATGGCGCCAAGTTCCTTGATGTCACGGGAGAGGGTGGCCTGGGTCACGCTGTGTCCTTTTTCGCCAAGGGCGTCGGCCAGTTCTTCCTGGGTGTGGATGCGGCGGGAGTTGATTATACTCGTGATTGCCGCCTGTCTGTTGTCTTTAATATTCATTGTATTCTAAGCGATATGCAAAGATATGAATAAATATTCACAAGGCAAAAATTATCTGTGTCTCAGCGCAAGTTCCTTCTCGATTTCTTCTATGCTCACGCCCATCTGCTCCAGCAGCACGAGGTAGTGGTAGATAAGGTCACAGGCCTCGTAGATGAAACGGTCCCTGTTGCCGTCCACGGCTTCTATGATGGATTCGCTGGCCTCTTCTCCGACTTTTTTGGAGATGGCCTTGACTCCCTTGATGAAGAGTTTGGTGGTGTAGGATCCCTCGGGCATATTCTCGTGCCTGCCTTTCACAAGGGCGGCGAGTTCCCTTATGAAGCCTTCAGAGTCTTCGGTATCGAAGCAGCTGAGGGTGCCGCGGTGGCAGGTTGGGCCGTCGGGGATTGCCCTTATCAGGAGGGTGTCGGAGTCGCAGTCCTTGTACATTTTGACGACATTGAGAAAGTTTCCGCTTGTCTCACCCTTGGTCCAGAGAGTCTGGCGTGTCCTCGACCAGAAGCATACGTGTCCTTCGCTGCAGGTCTTATCGAAAGCTTCCTTGTTCATATAGCCCATCATCAGGACTTTGAGCGTGCGGTCGTCCTGGATGATGACAGGAAGCAGGCCGTCGCCGGTCTTGGAGAGGTCGAAATCGTTGAATGTCATAATCTTACATTGATATTTGAAGCTGCCAGAGCTTTCTTGAGCTCCGGGATAGGTATCTGATTGTAGTGGAAGATGCTGGCTGCCAGGGCGGCATCGGCGCAACCTTCGTCCAGCACGCGGCGGATGTCTTCGATGCTGCCCGCTCCGCCGGAGGCGATGACGGGGATGTCGAGCATCGAGTGCAACTTGCGGTAAACCTCATCGGCGTAGCCCGCCTTGGTGCCGTCGTGGTCCATTGAGGTGAAGAGGATTTCACCGGCACCCCTATCGGCGGCCTCGCGCGCCCAGCTGAAGAGTTCGAGTTCTGTCAGCTTCTTTCCGCCGTGGGTGGTGCATAGCCAGCGCCCGTCAATCTGCTTGGCGTCGATGGCGACCACCACGAACTGGCTGCCGTACTTGCCGGCGATGCGGCTGATGAGCGAGGGGGCTGCGATGGCGGAGCTGTTGATGGAGATCTTGTCGGCACCGGCGTCCAGCAGGCGCGACGCGTCATCAAGGCAGCAGATGCCGCCTCCGACGGTGAAGGGGATGTTGATGCCGCGGGCGATTTTGCCGACCAGTTCGGCGAAGGTCCTGCGTCCTTCGAAGCTGGCGCTGATGTCCAGATAGACCAGTTCGTCCGCGCCCTGGGCGGAGTAGCGTACGCCCATCTCGACGGCGTCGCCGACCTCCTTCAGGCCTTCGAAGTTGATGCCCTTGACCACTGCTCCGTCCTTGACGTCAAGGCAGGGAATTATGCGCTTTGCGACCATTTCTCTATGTCTTTAAGGGAGATTTTCTTTTCGTAGATTGCTTTGCCGACGATGACCTTGCGCAGACCGAGCGCGTTGAGCCTTTCGATGTCAGCCATTGAGCTGATGCCGCCGCTGACGGTGAAACTGTTTGCCGGGTAGCGCTCCTGGAGGGCGGTATACAGGGAGTCTGACGGTCCCTGGAGCATACCGTCGCGGCTGATGTCGGTGACGATGACCTCCTCCAGACCGAAGGGGGCGAATCTCTCCACCATATCTTCAACCCTCAGGGGAGTGTCTTCCTGCCATCCGCTGACGGATACCTTGCCCTCGCGGATGTCGGCGCCCAGAATCATCGCCTTGCCGTAGCGCTTGAGCCAGAGTTCGAAGAGTTCGGGCTTGAGGGCGGCAACGCTGCCGACTATGGCCTTGGTGCCGCCGGCGTTGAAGGCGTCGCGAAGGGCTCTGTCGTCCTTGATGCCGCCGCCCCATTCAATCTCGCAGTTTACCCTGGAGGCAATCTTTTCCAGGCTGCGAAGGTTCTGGGGGCGGGAGAGCTTCGCTCCATCCAGGTCCACGATGTGGATGCGTCTTACGCCGCAGTCGGCGTAGCTCAGGGCTACGTCTTCGGGAGCGCCGTCATATACGGTCTTGAGGGAGTAGTCGCCCTTGGTCAGGCGTACGCAACGCCCGTCGATGATGTCAATAGCGGGGATGATCTGTATCATAGAGACAGGAAGTTTTTTAGAATCTGCTCGCCCACTTCACCGCTTTTTTCGGGATGGAACTGGGTTCCGTAGAAGTTTTCGTATTTAAGGGCCGCGCTGAACAGGCGCTGTCCGTGGCGGCAGGTTGCGATTGTGTCGGGACAGAGGTCGGGACAGTAGGAGTGGACGAAGTACACGTGGCAGCCTCCCTTCAGCCCGCGCAGGAGCTTGCTGTCGAGATTGCCTATCGCGTTCCAGCCCATATGGGGCACCTTTGCCTCGGGGCTGCTCTCAAAGCGCCTGACGTGGCTGTCGAAGATGCCGAGAGCCTCGGTAGGACCTTCCTCGGAGTCGCGACACATAAGCTGCAGGCCGACGCAGATGCCGAGCACCGGCTTGCGCAGCCCCTTGATAAGCTCGCAGAGTCCCTTCTGCCTGAGGCTTTCCATAGCGAAGGCGGCATTGCCTACGCCCGGCAGGATGACCCTGTCGGCGGCGAGGATTTCCTCCGGCTTGTCGGTAAGGATGTAGTCGGCGCCGAGCCGCTCGAGGGCGTTGCACACAGAGCGGATGTTGCCTGCGTCATAGTCGATGATTGCTGTCATAGGAGTCCTTTGCTTGAAGGTAGGTCATAACTGAAGACATTGCGCGCCGCGGCCTGGCGAATCGTGCGGGAGAAGGCCTTGAACACGCCTTCGATGAGGTGGTGGTTGTTTTCGCCGCGGGCCTGGATGTAGAGGTTGCACCTGAGCGAATCGCAGAGCGACTTGAAGAAGTGCTTGAACATCTCGGTCGGCACGTCGCCCACCATCTCGCGGGTGAAGACTACATCCCAGACAAGTTCGCTGCGCCCGCCGAAGTCCAGCAGTACGATGGCGCGGCTCTCGTCCATAGGCAGGGCGAAGCCGTAGCGGTTGATGCCCCGTTTGTCGCCGAGGGCGAGGCGTATGGCCTCTCCGAGCGCGATGCCAACGTCTTCCATCGTGTGGTGTTCGTCCACTTCGAGGTCGCCCTTGCAGCTCAGCTCAAGGCTCAGTCCGCCGTGGTGGATGAGCTGGTTGAGCATATGGTCGAAGAATTTCAGGCCGCTGTCCACAGAGGACTCGCCCTTGCCGTCGAGATCGACCCTGATGCGTATGTCGGTTTCTGCAGTCTTGCGCTCTACGGTGGCGCTGCGCTCAGTGGCGCGTATTGTGCGGACTATCTCGTCCCAGCTGAGCTGTCCAATCTTAAGGCCCTTGGCTCCAAGGTTCCGTGCAAGTTCCATATCCGAGTCGCGGTCGCCGATGACATAGCTTCCCGACAGGTCGTAGCTTCCGTCAAGATATTTTGTGAACATCCCGGTGCCGGGCTTGCGGCAAGGGGAATTGTCCTCAGGGAAGTGGCGGTCGATGAGTATGTCGTCGAAGACCACGCCCTCGCCCTCAAGTGTGCGGAGCATAAAGTTCTGGGCCGGATAGAAATCTTCTTCCGGGAAGGCTGCAGTGCCAAGACCGTCCTGGTTTGTAACCATCACAAGTTCGAAGCCCAGGCCGGTGAGGGCCTTGAGAGCGGAGATGGCTCCCGGTACGAAGGAGAGTTTTTCAAGCGAGTCAACCTGCTCGTCCTCAGGCTCCGCGATGATGGTTCCGTCTCTGTCAACGAATATCGCTCTTGTCATATTCCATCAGGTATTCTAGGGTTTTAATGTTTTCTTTCTGGGTGCCGACCGTGATGCGCAGACAGTTCCGGCATCCCGGCACGTGGCTGCGGTTGCGGACGATGATGCCCTTGCTGATGAGGTAGTCATATACCTTGTCGGCGTCATAGAACTTGACCAGCAGGAAGTTGGCCTCCGAAGGATAGATTTTCTCCACTATATCCAGACGACTCAGGAAACGGGCCATCGTGCCTCTTTGCGAGATGGTGTGGGCCGTGTTGACGGTAATAGGCTTGAGTATGGCCGCCGATACCAGGTCCTGGGTGGACTTGTTGATGTTGTAAGGGTACTTGACCTTTGAGAAATATGCGATGATGTCTTTCTGGGCGAAAGCCATACCGAGTCTCAGGGCGGCAAGTCCGTAGGCCTTGGAGAAGGTCTGGAGGATGATGAGGTTGTCGTATTCGTAGATATATTTCCTGAGGCTTCCCTTGCTTGAGAAGTCGGCGTAAGCCTCGTCAAGGACTACAATGCCCTTGAAACTCTCTACGATTCTGAGTATGTCTTCGGTAGGGAAGGCATTGCCTGTAGGGTTGTTGGGGCTGCATAGGAAGATGACCTTGGTCTTGCGGTCGCAGGCTTTCAGCAGGGCTTCCACCGGCAGGTTGAAGTCCTCGTCAAGAGGGACCTCCCTGACTTCAACGTCATTGATGTGACCGCATACGGAATACATTCCGTAGGTCGGGCTGATGCTTACGACATTATCTTTGCCAGGGGTGCAGAACACTCTGTATATCAGGTCAATGGCCTCGTCGGAGCCGTTGCCCAGGAAGATATTCTCGGGGTTTATTCCCTTGATGACGCCGATTCTCTTCTTCAGCTCTTTCTGGTGAGGATCGGGATAGCGGTTGTAGCCGCCGTTGGCATAAGGACTTTCGTTGGCGTCAAGGAAGACGTTGACTTCGCCCCTTGCTTCGTCCCTGGCAGTTGAGTAGGGGCTCAGGTTGCGGATGTTTTCCCGCACAAGAGATTCGAGCTTGAATTGTTTGTTCATAATGTGTCGTGGTTTTTTGTTCGGATGAGTACGGCGCCCGCGTGGGCGCTGAGGCCTTCTGCGTCTGCCATCGCCACAATTGTACCGGCGAGGCCTTCGAGGCCTTCACGGCTGATGTGCTGAATGGTCATCTTGCGGGTGAAACTGTCGAGGTTTACGCCGCTGAACGAGTGAGCCCAGCCGCAGGTAGGCAGGGTATGGTTTGTGCCGGAGGCGTAGTCGCCTGCGCTTTCAGGGGTGTAATTGCCCACGAATACGCTGCCCGCGGTGGTGATTCTTTCCGTCATCCCCCAAGGGTCGGAGGTGGAGACGATAAGGTGTTCAGGCGCATAGTGATTGGCGAAGGCCGCCATCTGCTCCTCGCTGCTGAAGACCACGCAACGGCTTTTCGAGAGCGACTTCTCGATGTATTCCTCGCGCGGAAGGCTTGCCTTCTGGATTTCCAGCTGCTTGAGGACCTTGTCGGCGAAGTCTGCCCTGTCGCATACGAGCATCGCCTGGCTGTCAGCGCCGTGCTCTGCCTGGCTGAGCAGGTCGGAGGCAACGAAGGCCGGGTCGGCGCCCTTGCTGTCTGCAAGCACCATTACCTCTGACGGCCCGGCAGGCATATCGATTGCGACGGTTCCTGCCGAAAGCAGCTGCTTTGCGGTGGTGACCCACTGGTTGCCGGGGCCGAAAATCTTGTCCACTCGGCAAACGCTCCGGGTGCCATAGGCCATCGCCGCGATTGCCTGGGCCCCTCCTATGCGGAAGACGCGGTCCACGCCGCATACGGATGCGGCATAGAGCACTTCCGGGCAGATTGCGCCGTCCTTGCCGCAAGGGGTGCAGAGCTCAACCAGCCCGCATCCCGCAATCTTGGCGGGGATGGCAAGCATCAGAACGGTAGAGAAGAGGGGAGCGGTGCCTCCGGGGATATACAGGCCTACCCGTTCAATAGGTACAGGCTTCTGTATGCAGCGTACGCCCGGCGCGGTCTCGATGTCCACTCCCGCGCTTTTCTGGGCGCTGTGAAAGGCGCGGATGTTCTCCAGGGCGCGGCCAATCGCCTCCTTGACTTCGGGCTTGACCTTTTCCTCCGCGCCGAGGATTTCCTCACGGCTGACTTCAATCTCCCCGAGGGGGCGCCTGTCGATTTCGAGCGAGAGCTCGCGCAGGGCATCGTCGCCGCCGGCTTTCACCCGCTCAAGTATCTTGACGACGGCTTCGCGCACGGCCGGGTTGCTGCTCGCAGGGCGGCTTGAAAGCTCGTCCCAGCGGCTTTGTTCAGGGTTGATGAATATTTCCATAAGGGTTAAGGGATTATCTTGTCAATGTTGAGCACCAGGATGCCTTCGGCGCCGATTGCCTTGAGCTGGGAAATCTTGTCCCAGAGTTCATCCTCGTCCACTACGCTGTGGAGCGAGCACCAGCCTTCGGAGGCAAGGGGCATCACAGTAGGGCTTCGCATCGCAGGTAGTATGGTTGTCGCTTTGTCAACGGCATCCTGAGGAATGTTCATCAGGATATACTTCTTGCCGCGGCTGACCGTTGCGGATTCGAGGCGGAAGAGTATCTTGTCCAGGAGTTCCTCTTGCTCGAGGCTGAGATGGCCGGAAGAAATCAGTACGGCCTCGGACCAGAAGACCTTCTCCACTTCGACAAGGGCGTTGGATACAAGTGTGCTGCCGGAAGAAACTATGTCGAAGATGGCGTCGGCTATGCCCGCTGCCGGAGCGACCTCCACCGAGCCGGTGATCACTTCTATCTCAGCGTGGATATCCTTGGACTTGAGGAAGGCAGAAAGGATGTTGGGGTAGGAGGTGGCGATGCGCTTCCCCTCGAACCACTGTAGGCCGTCATAGCCGGCAGCTTTCGGGACAGCGAGGGAGATGCGGCAGTTGCCGAAGCCCAGCTTTTTCACGATTTTTACATCAAACCCCCTCTCTTCCACTTCGTTGAGGCCCACAATACCGAGTGAGGCCGTGCCATTGGAAACTACCTGGGGTATATCGTCGTCTCTGAGATAGAGCATCTCGACAGGGAAATTTCTGGCGGTTGAGAGGAACTTCCTCTTGGAATCGTCAACATCGATTCCGATTTCACGCAGAAGGGCCGTGCTTTCTTCATTGAGCCTGCCCTTTGACTGGATGGCAATTCTAAGCATTATTATCTATACTGACTGGTTCTACTAACAAAAAAAGACCTACCTTGCGGCAAGCCTTTCAAGTTCAAGTTAGGGGCGCACCCACGAAAAGGCCTACCAAATCTTGTGGAGATGGTGATGGTGGTGGAATCCGTTATGGTGCTGAGTGTAAATCATACTTCGCAAATATAGAAATTATTTTAATAATTGTTATATTTGTGTCCGGATTTTTTTTACCCGGACAATATGGACAAGACTATCATTACCGTTACAGGCAAGGACACTGTCGGTATCATCGCCCGCATCTGTACGATTCTTGCGGAAAACAAGGTTAACATTCTGGACATCACACAGACCATCGTGGACGGCATCTTCAATATGATGATGATTGTTGACACTTCGCGGTCTGTCCTCAGTTTTGAAGGCCTGACCCAGAGCCTTGGCGAATGCGGCGAGCAGCTTGGAGTCCACATCCTCTGCCAGAAAGAAGAAATTTTTGACAAGATGCACCGCATATGATTACTCTCAGGGAAGTAACGGAAACCAACCGGATGATCGAGTCCCAGAATCTCGACGTCCGTACCATCACCATAGGCATAAGTCTGCTTGACTGCGCGGATTCCGATTTGGGAAAGACCTGCGCGAATATCAGAAACAAAATACTCCGCTACGCCAAGGACCTTGTCCGCACCGGGGACGAAATCTCCCGCGAATACGGCATACCCATCGTCAACAAGAGAGTTTCGGTGACCCCGATTGCCCTTGTCGGTGCGACCTGCTGCAAGACCCCGGGTGATTTCGTGACCATAGCCCGCACTCTGGATGATGTAGCCTCTCTGATTGGCATCAACTTCCTCGGCGGCTATTCGGCAATCGTGTCCAAGGGCATGACCGAGGCGGACCGCCTGCTCATCGAGAGTATACCGGAGGCGATGGCTGTCACCGAGAGGGTGTGCAGCAGCGTCAACGTGGGCTCGACCAAGACCGGCATCAATATGGATGCAGTTCGCCTTATGGGCCAGATCATACGCAAGGCCGCCCTGCTTACTTCCAGCCGCGATTCGCTCGGCTGCGCCAAGATAGTTGTCCTGTGCAACGCGCCTGATGATAACCCGTTCATGGCGGGAGCCTTCCACGGAGTGACAGAACCTGACGCCATCATCAATGTGGGCGTAAGCGGTCCCGGAGTGGTGAAGTGCGCCCTGCAGTCCGTCAGGGGCAAGGGCTTCGAAGAGCTCTGCGAAACCATCAAGAAGACAGCCTTCAAGATCACCCGCGTCGGACAGCTTGTCGCCCAGGAAGCCTCAAGGCGTCTGGGTATTCCTTTCGGCATCATCGACCTCTCGCTTGCGCCGACTCCGGCAATAGGGGACAGTGTTGCTGACATCCTGCAGGAAATAGGCGTGGAGAAAGCCGGCGCGCCCGGCACCACGGCCTGCCTTGCCCTGCTAAATGACCAGGTCAAGAAGGGCGGCGTGATGGCATCCTCATACGTGGGCGGCCTGAGTGGCGCTTTCATCCCTGTATCCGAAGACCAGGGTATGATAGAAGCGGTCGAATGCGGAGCCTTGACCATTGAGAAACTGGAGGCGATGACTTGTGTCTGCTCGGTCGGTCTGGATATGATCGCCGTGCCGGGTGAGACTCCTTCAAGCACCATATCCGGCATCATCGCAGACGAGGCCGCCATCGGTATGGTCAACCAGAAGACCACAGCCGTACGCATCATCCCCGTAATCGGCAAGGACGTGGGGGATACAGTAGAGTTCGGCGGTCTCCTCGGCCACGCGCCGATTATGGCCGTGAATCCTTTCAGTTGTCTGGATTTCATCAGCCGCGAAGGACGCATCCCTGCCCCTATCCACAGTTTCAAGAACTAATGACATACACCTATGTTATACGGATTCGATAACGATAAATACCTCAGAATACAGTCCGAGCACATCAAGGAGAGAATAGCCAAATTCGGCAACAAACTCTATCTTGAACTCGGAGGCAAACTTTACGATGACTTCCACGCTTCAAGAGTGCTGCCCGGCTTCCAGCCCGACAGTAAGCTCAGGATGCTCCAGCAGCTGAGTGACAGCGCTGAAATCGTGATTGTAATCAGCGCCGTGGACATCGAGAAGAACAAGGTTCGCAACGACCTTGGCATTACCTACGATATGGATGTGCTGAGACTCCGCGACGAGTTCATCAATAGTGGCTTTATGGTCAGCTCAGTGGTGATCACCCATTACAACGGCCAGACCAGCGCCGATGTTTACCGCCAGAAGCTTGCCCGTCTTGGTATCGATTCCTATGTCCATTACACCATCGAGGGCTATCCGAACAATGTCGCCCTGATTGACTCGGAGAACGGTTTCGGACGCAACGACTATGTCCGCACCACCAGACCTCTGGTAATCGTGACTGCCCCCGGTCCCGGCAGCGGCAAGATGGCTGTCTGCCTGAGCCAGCTATACCAGGAGCACAAGAGGGGAATCGAGGCCGGATATGCCAAGTTCGAGACTTTTCCTGTGTGGAATCTGCCTCTCAAGCACCCGGTCAACGTAGCCTATGAGGCAGCAACGGCCGACTTGAACGACATCAATATGATAGATCCGTTCCACCTCGAGGCTTACGGCAAGATCGCTGTCAACTACAACAGGGATATCGAGATATTCCCGGTGCTGAATGCCCTCTTCGAGGGTATCTACAACGAGAATCCGTACAAGTCTCCGACTGATATGGGCGTAAATATGCTCGGCTTCTGTATCAGCGACGACCAGGTATGCTGCGAGGCTGCCAAGAACGAGATTGTACGCCGCTACTACACTGCACTCAACAAACTTGCCGACGGTGCCTTCAATGACAACGAGGTCAACAAGATAGCCCTTCTGCTCAAGCAGGAGAAACTCTCCACCGACTACCGTAAGACAACCGTTGCAGCCAAGGAAAGGGCGGAGAAATCCGGCAATCCCAGCTCGGCAATCGCCCTTCAGGACGGTACCATCATCACTGCCGAGTCCAGCCCTCTGCTGGGTTCGAGCGCTGCACTGCTCATAAACGCGACCAAGCATCTCGCCGGCATTGACCACGAGACCAGGCTCATCCCGCAGAGTATGATTGAGCCTATCCAGAAGACAAAGGTCCAGTATCTCCACGGCAACAATCCGCGTCTGCATACCGATGAGGTCCTCGTAGCCCTCTCGGTTCTGAGCCGTCAGGATGACAACTGCCGCAAGGCCCTTTCGCAACTTCCTGAACTCAAGGGCTGCCAGGTGCACTCCACGGTTATGCTTTCCGAAGTTGACAGGAAGATTTTCAAGAAACTTGGAGTTGATTTGACCTGCGATCCGGTGAAAAAAGTATAGTATTCAAGAAAAAAGTCTATATTTGCAACGTGCGTTATAAAAACCTTATAGATTTATGAGCAATACTGCAAAAAGACTGGTAGGCCTCTTCCTTCTGATTTTGGGCTGCCTTTGGATCCTTGACACCGTCAATCTTATCCATATCAAGATTTTCTTTGAAGGATGGTGGACCCTTTTCATCATTCTTCCTTGTGTTGTCGCCCTGTTCAACGACAATGACAAGACCGGACCTGTAATCGGTATCAGCGTAGGCGTTATCCTGCTGCTCTGCGCCCAAGGCATCATCGACTGGAGCAGCATCTGGAAGCTGATACTCGCAATCTTTGCCATAGTCTGGGGCTGCGCCCTTCTTTTCTCGAAGAAGAACATCCTGGATTTCCGCAATGCCGAGAACGTCAGAGTGGACCAGCTCAAGCTTGTTTCCCGCGACGGACGCAACATCCGCGTGAGCGAATTCAACCTCGGCCACCACAGCGTGAACTTCGCCGGCCAGCGTTTCGAGGGAGGCGATTTCAAGGTAAACTTTGCCGGTGCGGAGATTGACCTGCGCGGAGCTGATATCGATGACGGAGCCATCCTCAACGTGAACGTAGCCTTCGGCGGCCTTGAGATTTTCGTTGACGAGTGCGTATGCGTGCGCCAAAGCGTCAACTGCGCCCTCGGCGGCATCGAGGACCACCACCGTGTGGCAGCTATGGGGACGATGAAGACCTTATACATCACCGGCTCCTGCTCTTTTGGCGGAGTCGAGATAAAGTAAAATACCTTTATGACACTTATCAAATCCATTTCCGGTATCCGCGGCACCATAGGCGGACCTTGCGGGGAAGGACTTACCCCCGTTGACATCGTAAGTTTCACCTATGCCTACTGCGCCTGCCTGAAAACGCGCCTGGGCGAGCCCCGCAACGGCTCGCGCTTCAAGATTGTCGTGGGCAGGGACGCCCGCATCAGCGGTGCAATGGTAGAGCAGCTCGTTTGCGGAACCGCCATAGCCTGCGGCGTCGATGTCATCAAGTGCGGACTCGCTTCCACGCCGACCACCGAGCTTGCAGTGCGCTTCTCGGGAGCCGACGGAGGCATTATCCTCACCGCCAGCCACAACCCTCGCCAGTGGAATGCCCTCAAACTCCTGAACGAGAACGGTGAATTCCTCACCGCCGCCCAGGGCAAGGAAATCCTCGATCTGGCTGCCGCAGGGGAGTTTGACTTCAGCGACGTGGATAGCCTCGGTACCATAACCGAACACGACTTCACCGATGAGCATATCGACTCCGTCCTCGCCCTTGAGGCTGTGGACGCAGAGGCTGTCAAGGCTGCCGGCTTCAAGGTGGTGCTCGATGCGATCAACTCCGTCGGAGGCATCATAATGCCGCGCTTGCTTGAGAGACTGGGTGTCGAGTGCATAACGCTCAACGGCGAGCCTACCGGGCAGTTTGCCCACAATCCTGAGCCGCTTCCGAAGAACCTCGAGCAGCTCAGCGCCACGGTAAGGGAGAGCGGAGCGGATTTGGGAATAAGTGTGGACCCTGATGTGGACCGCCTTGCCTTCATTTGCGAGGACGGCGAACCTTTCGTTGAGGAGTACACCCTCGTGGCTGTTGCAGACTACCTTCTGGACGAGGCAGTAAAGAAGGGTCGCAAGGACCTCTGCACCGTGTCCAACCTCAGCTCGAGCCGCGCCCTGCGCGATGTGACCGAGAAACACGGCGGCACCTATTACGCTGCAGCCGTCGGCGAGGTCAACGTGACTACCAAGATGCACGAGGTGGGAGCCATCATCGGAGGCGAGGGCAACGGAGGCGTAATTTATCCTGAGAGCCATTGCGGTCGTGACGCGATGGTCGGAGTAGCCCTCTTCCTGAGCAACCTCGCCCACAAGAAGATGAGTGTCAGCGCCTACAAGGCAACTCTCCCTGAGTATTACATTGCCAAGAACCGCATCGATCTGAGCGACAGTGCCCTGATTGACCGCATACTCGACGCCGTAAAGGAGCATTTCGCTTCGGAGAAGATCAACACCATCGACGGTGTGAAAGTGGATTTCGAGAGTCGCAAACAGTGGGTGCACCTGCGCAGGAGCAATACTGAGCCTATTATCCGCATCTATTCTGAGGCTCAGACTCCCGCCGAGGCACAAAAAATCGGCGACGAAGTGATCTCCATCGCCGAAAGAATCATAAACGCTTAAGCCTTACAGACTTATCGTGAGTTTTGAATAGGCTCGCTCTGCTTTTGCAAGGGCGAGTTCTATTGTTTTGTCGGTAGCCAGGATTACACCCATACGGCGGTGGCCGTGGACTTCAGGCTTGCCGAAGAGACGGATCTGCACGCCCTCTTCCGCGAGCACTTCCTCAAGGCCGCCAAACTCGACGTGGTCGCTGTCACCCTCTACTACTATGGCCTTGGAAGCCGATGCGCCATAGAATTT
The DNA here is from genome assembly GCA_016295245.1 of Bacteroidales bacterium. Taxonomy (GTDB): domain Bacteria; phylum Bacteroidota; class Bacteroidia; order Bacteroidales; family UBA932; genus Cryptobacteroides. The sequence continues at coordinate 14,622 of JAEDLO010000028.1, forward strand.
GACTTGGCTGACAGGGAGGCCGAGCAGGGCGCGGGCGTGCAGGGCGAACTCCGAGAGGTCCTGGGAGATCATAGTGACCATACCCGTGTCGTGCGGGCGAGGGGAGACCTCGCTGAAGATTACCTCATCACCCTTGATGAACATCTCCACGCCGAAGATGCCCCAGCCTCCGAGGGCGCCGGTAATTTTGGTCGCAATCTCGCGAGCCTTGGCGATGGCCGTCGGAGTCATCGGCTGCGGCTGCCAGGATTCACGGTAGTCGCCGTCCACCTGATGGTGGCCGATAGGCTCGAGTATGGTGGTACCTGCGCAGTGGCGAACGGTGAGCATAGTGATTTCATAGTCGAAATCCACGAAACCCTCGACTATCACCCTTCCTGCTCCGGCACGTCCGCCTTCCTGTGAGATGGTCCAGGCCTTTTCGATGTCCTCCTCGCACCTGATGGTGCTCTGGCCGTGGCCGGATGAGCTCATCACAGGCTTTACGACGCAAGGTATGCCTACGCTCTTCACACCTGCGAGGAATTCGTCGTGGTTGTCGGCGAAGACGTAGCGGCTGGTCGGCAGGCCGAGCTGCTCGGCGGCAAGCCTGCGGATGCCTTCGCGGTTCATCGTCAGCAGGGCTGCGTTGGCGGTAGGGGTCACGTTGAAGCCTTCCTTCTCCAGCTCCACGAGGGTAGGGGTGGCAATCGCCTCGACCTCAGGGATGATGTGGTCAGGGCGTTCCTTCTCAATGACTTTGCGGAGAGCGGCGCCGTCAAGCATTGAGAAACTGTAACTGCGGTCGGCTACCTGCATTGCAGGGGCGTTTTCATACTTGTCAAGGGCTATGACCTCGACTCCGTAGCGCTTGAGCTCTATTGCGACCTCCTTGCCGAGTTCGCCGGAACCGCAGAGCAGCGCCTTCGTTGCGGTTTTTGAAAAGGGTGTACCGATTTTTGTCATATTGCTTTATGCCATAAGTTTCTTGTACTTGAAGCGCTTAGGCTCAGTTTCGCCGAGACGCTCCTTCCTGTTCTCTTCGTATTCGGAATAGCTTCCCTCGAAGAAGTAAACGTTCGAGTCGCCCTCGAAGGCGAGGATGTGGGTGGCGATACGGTCAAGGAACCAGCGGTCGTGGGAAACGACTACGGCGCAGCCGGCGAAGTTCTCGAGACCTTCCTCAAGGGCGCGGATGGTGTTGACGTCAACGTCGTTGGTAGGCTCGTCGAGAAGGAGCACGTTGCCCTCGTCCTTGAGTGTCAGGGCAAGGTGGAGACGGTTGCGCTCGCCGCCCGAAAGGACGCCGCAGAGTTTCTCCTGGTCGGCACCCGAGAAGTTGAAGCGGGATACCCAGGCGCGGGCGTTGATGTCCTTGCCGCCGAGCTTGACCCACTCGGAATTGCCGGCGATGGTTTCATAGACGCTCTTGTCAGGGTCAATGCTCTTGTGTTGCTGGTCAACGTATGAAATCTTGACGGTCTGGCCGATTTCGATTGAGCCGCTGTCAGGCTGCTCGAGGCCCATAATGAGGCGGAAGAGGGTGGTCTTTCCGGCGCCGTTCGGGCCGATTACGCCGACTATGCCGGCAGGAGGCAGGACGAAGTTGAGTCCCTCGAAGAGGAGCTTGTCCCCGTAGGCCTTGCTGACGTTTTTGAATTCGATCACCTGGTTGCCAAGATGCGGGCCGTTAGGGATGTATATTTCGAGGTTTTCCTCCTTCTCCTTGCGGTCGGCCGCGGCGAGTTTCTCGTAAGCGCCCAGACGGGCCTTCTGCTTGGCCTGCCTTGCCTTCGGCGCCATCCTTACCCACTCCAGCTCGTGGTTGAGGGTCTTGCGGCGGCGGCTCTCCTGCTTCTCCTCGAGCTCCAGGCGCTTGCTCTTCTGCTCAAGCCAGGACGAGTAGTTGCCCTTCCAAGGAATGCCTTCGCCTCTGTCGAGCTCCAGGATCCAGCCTGCAACGTTGTCGAGGAAGTAGCGGTCGTGGGTCACGGCGATGACCGTGCCCTTGTATTGCTGCAGATGAGCCTCAAGCCACTGTATGCTCTCGGTGTCGAGGTGGTTGGTAGGCTCGTCGAGCAGCAGGACGTCCGGTTGGCGGAGAAGCAGGCGGCAGAGCGCGACCCTGCGCCTCTCACCTCCTGAGAGGGTGGCAATCCTGGCATCTGGCGGCGGGCACTGGAGGGCGTCCATAGCGCGCTCCAGCTTGGAGTCGATCTCCCAGCCGTCGCATTGCTCAATGAGTTCGGTGAGCTCGCCCTGACGCTCGATGAGCTTGTTCATCGTGTCGTCGTCCATAGGCTCGCAGAATTTCATTCCGATCTCGTTGTATTCGTTCAGCAGATTCATCACTTCCTGAACTCCCTCGCGCACGACTTCGATGACGGTCTTCTCGCCGTCCATCTGGGGCTCCTGCTCCAGATAGCCCACGCTATAACCCGGAGCCCATACGACTTCTCCCTTGTAGGAGGTCTCGACCCCTGCGATAATCTTCATCAGGGTTGACTTTCCGGAACCGTTGAGTCCGATGATGCCGATTTTTGCACCGTAAAAGAATGAAAGGTAGATATCCTTGAGGATGTTTTTGTTGTTGTGCGGCAGAGTCTTGCCTACTCCGCACATTGAAAAGATTATCTTCTCGTCAGCCATCTTGTGGGGTTTTTCGGTTCAAAACCCAAAGATACGGAATTTGAGTCTCACCTGCAAAAAGGATGCGCCTCCTGGATAGTCTTCTTTTGGATAATTGTGGGGATTTGAATATATTTGTAAGACAGCTATGGCACAATATTACATCAAGTTCGGGGTTTCCCGCAATCCCAATGCGGGGTCCAAGGCTATGAGGGATATAATGGACCTTCTGGATTCAGAAGGCTGGCGCTGTGTCCCCTCCCTGCCGGTAACTGCCCCCAAGATTCTTAAGATACTGGACCTGCCCTTCCTTTTTTTTCTGCTTCTGTTCGCGCTTCGAAAGGGGCGGATTTTGTATTTCCTGCCAAGCAACCACAGGAGGGTGGCGCTGGTCAATGCCTTGAAGAAGGCCGGAGGCTACCGCAGCATTTGCTTCATCAATGATTTGGAAACCCTGCGTATGCCCAAGGATGAGAAGTACAGGGCGGGGGAGATGCGCTCGCTGCGTGAAGCGGACG
>JAEDLO010000111.1 GCA_016295245.1 Bacteroidales bacterium
ATATAAAAATGGATTCAGTGGACGGTAGTGAATTTGACTTCAGCAAGGGCGGCGTCATCAGGAAAAAGCTGAAGAAAAGGATTTATCTCCACTGCCTGAAAAAGACCGACGTGATCAGTTGCGAAAGGCCGGAAGTATATGAAAGGGTTGTCGCACACGCCGGAGACAAGGCCGTCCTGATGCCTAACGGCTTCGACGAAGAACTGCTGCAGAGCCTGGGAATCAGGGATATCCCGAAAGAAAAACTCATAATCACGGCAGGACGGCTCGGCACTGACCAGAAAAACACCGAAATGCTTCTGAGTGCCCTTTCGGGTATGGACCTGAGGGATTGGAAAGTCGCGCTCATCGGTGATCCCACCCCTGAATTCGAAATTCGTTTTGCCGGTTTTCTGGAAGCCAATCCGCAGCTCAGCGGCAAAGTGGAGCTCAAAGGCCGAATCATTGACAAAAAAGAGCTCTGGACTATCTTCGCAAAGGCCAGCGCCTTCGTACTCACCAGCAAATGGGAAAGTTACGGCCTTGTCCTCGAGGAGGCTGCACGCTTCGCCAACTATATCATCACCACGCCGGTGGGAGCCGCGCCTCAGATACTCAGCCGCTTCCCGGGCGAAAGCATACACGACGTCCTCGAATTGCGCGCATCTCTGGCCCGCTTGATTGACAAGACGGACCCCGCCATTGCTGCGCCATCTGCCGAGGCCATTGAGGAGATGTCCTGGAACAGCCGCATCAAACCCCTTGTAAACTTGTTGAAATGAAAATCCTTTTCCTTGTATTCCACGGCTTCTACGCCTATAACGGCATCTGCAAGAAAATCCTCGCCCAGGCGGACGCCCTCAAGAAGTTGGGGCACGACGTGCGGATGTGTTATTACAATGTGCGCGAGGACGGGACAAGGGAGTGGAAGGTTGACAGCTGCAGCATTGCAGTGCTGGGCAAGGGCGTGCAGGCAAAAATCCGCAAGAGGCTGGACCTTTCCCCCATCCTGGATTACGCCCTCAAGGAAAAAATAGAACTCCTCTACTACAGGTCATTCCACAACGCCGGACCCGTCACCACAGGCCTGGTCAGAAAACTCCACGACCACGGAGTCAGGACCCTGCTGGAAATCCCGACCTACCCCTACGACGGCGAATACCCCGCCTTTTCACCCAAGCTGCTTTCCGACAAGCTTTTCCGCAAATCTTTCTGTGCCTGCTTCGACCGCATCGTTACTTTCTCCGAGGCTGAAAGAATCTTTGGGCGGCCTACGATAAGAATCTCCAACGGCATTGACTTCTCCCGCTACCCGCTCCGCATCCCGCGAAAACCGGACGGCACGATACGCCTGCTCTCCGTAGCGGAAGTTCACTTCTGGCACGGACTCGACCGCCTCATCGAAGGTATGGGGACATATTACAAAAAGGGAGGAAACCGGGACATTCGTCTTGACATAGTAGGCCCGATCTGGTCGGAGCGCGAGCAAAATGAGATAGGAACTGCAATCGCAAAGTACGCCCTGGAGAACAGGGTCAGCCTCAAGGGACCGAAGTTCGACGAGGAACTTGACGCCGCGTTCAGGGAGGCAGACCTTGCCATCGGCAGCCTCGGACGGCACCGCAGCGGCATAACGACGATAAAGACTCTGAAAAATCGAGAATACGCCGCCCGCGGCTTCCGCTTCATCTATTCGGAAAATGACCCTGACTTCGACACAATGCCATACGTGTGTCGCTTCCCTGCCGACGAGAGCCCCATTGATATCGACAGACTGCTGGAATTTTTCGACTCCCCGGCTCTCGACCCGTCAGAGATACGAGAAACAATAATGCATCTGAGCTGGAAGTCTCAGATGCATATAGTCATAGAAGAAATGAGCGGTAAACAGGCTTAATTCGCCCCCTTGCTCTTTCTGTATTCGTCCACCTGCCTCATTACGACATCGGTAAGACTTGCCATAAGGATAGGCTTTGTAACATAGTCATTGGCTCCGTTGTTGAGGGCAGCCTGAACATCCTCCTCTGAGTTAAGCGCCGAGACCATAATCACCCTGACATCTGCATAATCAGGGTTGCTTCGGATAGCACGTCCAGGAACACGATAGCCGGCTTGATGCCCGACATCACATTGAGAGCCTCTCGGCCGCTCTTTGCAGTAAGGATATTGAAGTTGAAACGAGTCAATATCTTCTGCAACAAGAAGATATTCATATTAATGTCATCGACGATCAGAACTGTAAATTCTGAACAATCAGCGTTAAATCCTGCCATATATCTTGTTATTATTTTAGATGATTTTAATATTTAGCACGAAGATAATAAAAATAATCAATTAGTAGCCTAGTCATCCATATTATCTCTGCAAAATTTCAACAATTGCTTGAAACCGCAGCCGCAATAGGTAGACACGACAGAGTCCAGCCTCGCTTTTGACAAGCCAAGACGGTTAGCGGCGTCTTTGACGGACGCAAGCGAATTGAGATAATACTTGTCCACCACCAGAAAATCATAAATGAGCTGGGCATCGCACTCAAGCGAAATGAGGCTGACCGAGGTCTTCCTTCCTGAATCTTCGGCCTTACTGCTTACATCCAGAAGCGAAGGGTCTATTTTGAGCAGTTTTGAGCCCTTTTTCATTACTTCCAGGAACGTCACCCCTTCCAGATGAGGAAGCCGGGCATATGCGAAGCTCGTCGCCAGGACAATCGAGATAACAGCAGAATAAGTCCAACAGAAGATTTGATGATCCACAAAATACTGTCTTCCAAGCACCAGGCGGACTGCCAACATCAGCAGCACCAGCACGAAATTGGAGGCAACAGCTTCTGATGTACTACTAGTCTTTCGTGCGAAGAAAAAACCAAGGAGGTTGAAAGGATTGATTTTGTTTCGGAGCATTGAGATAATGACGGCAAGGAAACATATAACCAGCTCCAGGCCCATCACGATTATATAAAACTTTTCAGTCCAGAGTTTAATAAGTGAATAGAGGGGATGATTGTAGGCGGATACATCTCCCGAATCGTAGGCTGCAAGATAAGATGCCGTTTCGTCAAATCCTATCACGAAATAGATGATGTAAGTGCCTATTCCAAGCAACAACGACGGAATCAACAAAACCAGGGAATTCTCAACTTGCACGATCTTCGTCCGCAATGAGATGATATACAGATAGATAAACACCGGAATAGCAGGGGTTACAAACATATTGATAACGTCTATAAACACCACCGCGCTATAATTCGCGCCATCCATCAGACAGACGCTCTCCGACAAAAGATACAGGCACATCAGGACTTGATAGGCCGTGAAAAGATAATGAGAATAACTTTTATGCCTCTTTAAAAGCATCACCAGTACACCTGTAACGGAGACAAGCAAAGGAAGAAAAACAAAGAGGCTGTTCAGTGTAATCATCATACTTGCAAATCTATGAAATTTCGTTAACTTCGCAAAGCAAACCAAGTTCAAATGGATGCCGACATCAAATATCTTTTCATTGTCTATTTCCTAATTTTCCTGGTCGTAGTTCTGGCCGGTCTGGCGTTGATACTCTTGATCTTTGCAAATGCCTCAAACAAGAAGAGCCGCCAGATGTCCATCATCCTTGACAGGTTCAAAGTTGCCCAGCGGGAAATAGAGAACATCGAAAAGACCAAGACCAATTTCGTCAACTCCATAACCCACGAAATCCGAACCCCTCTGAACGCCATCACGGGTTTCACAGAGATGGTGGCAATGAACGGCGAGATGCTCACTGAAGAAGAAAGGGCCGAGTACGTCGGCATAATCAATGACAACGTAAACAAGCTCACGGACCTGGTCGAGAACCTCGTCACACTATCTTCCTTGGGAAACGAAAGCCTTGTACTGAATATTTCATCATTCGATGTGCCGGAACTTCTCTCTGACGCCGTAAACAGCGCTACCCCTGCCCTCGGAGTACGAATCTACAAACACAACAACGTCAACGAGATGACCCTCATCGAGAACGACCGCGACAAGATACTCCAGATTCTGGGAATACTCCTCGACAACGCCTGCAAGTTCACAACCCAGGGAAACATCG
>JAEDLO010000112.1 GCA_016295245.1 Bacteroidales bacterium
TAGCAGCGGTCATCCGCAATTCCAGAGGAGAGATATTCGTCACCCAGAGGGGGTATGGCGAGTTTAAGGACTGGTGGGAACTGCCTGGCGGCAAGGCTGAACCGGGTGAAACCCTTGAGCAGGCTCTCAAGCGCGAGATCAGGGAGGAACTTGACACCGAAATCAGCGTGGACAGTTTCATCACCACTATTGACTATGATTATCCTTCTTTTCATCTGACCATGCACTGCTACTGGTGCAGCATCTTGTCGGGCAATCTGGAACTCAAAGAGCACGAGGCCGCAAAGTGGCTTGCTCCTGATGAGTTGGAGTCTGTGAACTGGTTGCCTGCCGATCTGATACTTCTTCCATTCCTGCGATAGCTGTTGTCCTTGTCGGAGCTTTCCTTTATGGTCTGGATGAACTGGGGATAGTCGATGGTGATTGGGATTCGCGCTGTGGCTTTGACGTGGTGAAATTTCAATGGCTATTTCGTGTTTCGTGGAAATGAACTAAATTAGAGGCAGAAAAGCAACTTTGTGACAATGAAAACAGCTTCAAGATTTCTTATTGCAATCGCTTTGGTCGGAATGATGATTCCGGGCTTCGCGCAGACTAATGACCTTGAGTCTAAGGTGGAGATGCTTCTGAGCCAGATGACCCTCGAGGAGAAGGTGCGGCTCTGCTATGCGCAGTCGAAGTTCTCGAGCCCCGGTGTGCCGCGTCTTGGCGTGCCTGAGCTGTATTGCAGCGATGGCCCGCACGGAGTGCGTATGGAGATTAACTGGAATGACTGGAACCACGCAGGGTGGACGAATGATTATTGCACGGCGTTCCCGGCGCTGACCTGCCTGGCGGCGACCTGGCAGCCCCAGATGGCGGCTCTTTACGGACGCTGTGTGGGCGAGGAGGCACGCTACCGCAACAAGACGGTGCTTCTGGGGCCCGGCGTGAATTTGTACCGCACGCCGCTCAATGGCCGCAATTTCGAGTATATGGGCGAGGATCCGATTCTTGCCTCCCGGATGTGCGTGCCGTATATTCAGGGGCTGCAGTCGAACGGCGTCGCCTGCTGCGTGAAGCATTTTGTCCTCAATGAGCAGGAGACTTTCCGCGGCCACGTGGATGTGCGCATCTCTGACCGCGCGCTTTATGAACTCTACCTGCGCCCGTTCCGCGCTGCTGTCGTGGAGGGTGGCGCCTGGAGTATTATGGGTTCGTACAACCAGTATCTCAATCAGCATACGACTCATAATGCGCGACTGATCAACGACATACTCAAAGGGGAGTGGGGCTTCGACGGTGTGGTGATAACCGACTGGGGCGCTGCGCACGATACCGATGAGGCGATTTTCAACGGCCTTGACCTTGAGATGGGCACATATACCGACGGCCTTTCGACCGAGGCGCCGAAAGATGCGTATGACAGTTATTACCTCGGGCGGGCGTATCTTGAGAAGTGCCGCAGGGGCGAGGTGCCGGAGTCGGTCATCAATGACAAGGCGCGCCGCATCCTTCGCCTGATTCTCCGGACGGGGATGAACCCGGATCGCGGGTTCGGCTCGATGAATTCGCCGGAGCACGTCGCCGCCGCGCGCAAGATTGCCCAGGAGGGCATTGTGCTCCTGAAGAACAACGGCATCCTGCCGCTTGCACCGAAGGCGGGCGCGAAGATTCTGGTTGTCGGCGAGAATGCCACACGCAGCCTTTGCGCGGGCGGCGGTTCGAGTGAGCTCAAGCCGCTCGATGAGGTGTCGCCTCTGCGCGGTATCCGGGAGCGCTTCGGGGACGATTGCGACATTGAATACGCCGAAGGCTATAGGTCCGGACGCTCGATGTACGGCCGTGCGGATGTGCTGTCGCAGGCGCTTTATGACTCGCTGCGCAACGACGCTGTCGCGAAGGCAAGACTGGCGGATTACGTTATCTATGTGGGAGGTCTCAACAAGAATCATAATCAGGATTGCGAGGGCGGCGACCGGCTGGAATATCGCCTGCCGTTCGGCCAGGACAGGCTTGTCAGCGAGCTGCTTGCGGCCAATGCCAATACTGTGCTGGTGATTGTGAGCGGCAATGCCTACGATATGCCGTGGCTGGACAAGGCACCTGCGCTCGTGCAGTCGTGGTACCTGGGCAGCGAAGCGGGGCACGCCCTTGCGGATATCATCTCGGGCGACGTCTGCCCGTCAGGCAAGCTCCCGTTCTCGTTTGCTTATGAGCTTGGCGATTACCCTGCCCACAAGATGGGTGCAGTGGGCTTCCCTGGCGTGTCGCCTGAGAGCCTGCCTCAGCCTTTCGCCGGCCGGGAAGGGGAGCCGCTGAGTTCGGAGCTGCTGCTCAAAGCGGCCGTGAAGGGCTGGAAGGGCATCGATTTCTGCACCGAGCCGGGCAGGGGGATGAAGAGGGATGAGACTCAGGTGTACGGAGAGGATGTGCTTCTGGGCTATCGCTGGTTCGACTATTTCAAGACCAAGCTGCGCTTCCCGTTCGGCTTCGGCCTGAGCTATACGACCTTCAGCTATGGCAAGCCTGTGATTGAAGGGCGCAAGGTGACGGTTGCGGTTAGCAATACCGGCAAGGTTGCGGGGCAGGAAGTCGTGCAGTTCTATGTGGGCGACAACAAGGCTTCTGTTATCCGCCCTGTCAAGGAACTGAAGGCTTTCGAGAAGATTGCGCTGCAGCCGGGAGAGACGAAGCTGGTGAGCTATATCATTGATGATGAGGACTTGAAGTACTTCGACGAGAACAGACACGAGTGGGTGGCCGAGAGGGGAGTCTTCACGGTTTACGTAGGCTCATCGTCCGCCGATATTCACGGCAAGGTGGAGTTCGACTTCGAAGAAAGGATGTAGAAAGGAATGGCAAGCAATTGGCAGGCGGCGCTAATTGAAACCATTAGATAAAGGCTTACGTCGTAAAGCGCGCCTAATGCCCAACTGCCTATGAACCAGGCGAATCCGAAGGCGAGCGAGAACAGCCCGAAGCCGGTTGCGCGAGCGGATTTCGGTGTCATTCCGGTCACGGCCGCCTTGAGTATGGACTCCTGCGCGCCCATTCCTATGCCCCACATCACTATGCCGGCAAGGAGTGCGGGAGCGCTGTGGCCGATGAATATCAGGAAGCTGAATGGCGCAGAAGCGAGGGTGGAGGCCACGAGGACCTTCATACCATAGCGGTCGTACAGGTAGCCGAACAGCAACGCCGCCAGCGCGTCAACCAGCATCGCGCCGCTATAGAGCAGCGGCAGCGCTTCTGCCGATACGATGTCGGTGCAAGTCTTGCTCACGTGCATTGCCACCAGGGAATAGTCGAGAAAGCCGAAGGCGAATAGGCTGATGCCGATGATGTACAGCACGAAATTCTTCTTCGGCTTGAGCGGCACATATTCCTTTGCGTCCGGCTCGAAGCGGTCTGGATTTGGGAAATTGAGGCGCGTGATGACGAGCAGCACAAGGGTGATGACGGCAGGGACGGCGAGTGCCAGGAAGCAGAAGCTATAGCGCTCGAAGGTGCTGCCTTCAGTCTTGAAGAGCATTATCAGATAGAGCAGCAGGGGACCCAGCACGGCGCCGAACTGGTCCAGCAGTTCCTGCAGTCCGAAGGCTTTGCCGGCGCCTTCCTGTGAGGCGGCGAAAGACACTACGGTGTCCTTGGCCGGCTTTTTGACAGCCTTGCCGAACTTCTGGACTACCAGCAAGATGCAGGCGGCCACCCAGCCGTTCTCACCCACCAGGGCGAGGGCGGGGATGGTCACAAGTTCCAGGCAGTAGCCGCTGATGACTATCGGCCAGTATTTGCGGGTGCGGTCGGCGAATTTGCCGGATACGAAGCGCAGGGAGTAACCCACGAGCTCGCCGAGTCCTGAAACCAGGCCTATTGTCGCCGCAGAAGCGCCCATAAGGGAAAGGAAAGCGCCTCGGATGCTCTCCGCGCTCTCCTTGGTCATATCAGAGAACATACTAACGATGCCGAACAGCAAGATGAAGAGCATCGCACGGGACATCGCTTTCTTCTTTGTCATCGTTATTGGATTG
>JAEDLO010000113.1 GCA_016295245.1 Bacteroidales bacterium
CAGGCCAGAAACAGGACGGAGAGAAAAAGACCAAGTATGAATGAATATTTTTCCACTACCGCGAATATAAGAAAAATAATGAAATTGTCATACAATCAACAATGCCGGACCAAAGGCCCGGCATCATTTGTCCAATATTTAATACTTTATTACCCAACAATTTTCAATCGGAATAAAGTATTTGCAAGCACTGTGCCAAAACAGTCTAGAAGCGGTAACGAGCACCGACAGAAAAACTCGTGTAAGCAATAAAGTTACCTACAAAGTTCCACATCGGGCGCCAGTCAACACTCAGGTTGAGAGGAATACCAAACTGATACTCAAATCCGACCTGACCGCCTACACCCATACAGAAGGACGGTCCGTTCTCAGTGTAGTATGAGCCGAGCTGGGCACCAGGGCCGGCATAGAGGATGATATTCTCGGCGAGCTGGAACGGAAAATCATATACGGCGGTAGCGCGGAAACCGGCTGTTGAGCCGAATATGGAGAAACCGAGGTCTGCCTCAAGGAAGTTTGTTCCCAGATAGTGCTGATAAGAGACTTCACTATCTCCTCCCAAGCGACCTCCAATAGCCCTCGGCTGAGCAAGGGCGGCACCGGCAAAAAGCAGAGAGCAAACAAGAATTATAAAAAATCTCTTCATAACATATAGTTATTTTATACCAACCCGGAGAAGCCAAGGAAGGCCAGAGCCATAATGCCTGCGGTAATCAGTGCGATAGGAAGGCCTTTGAAAGCTTTCGGAACAGCGTTCAGCGACAAAGTCTCACGGATACCTGCGAAGAGGATCATAGCAAGGCCGTAGCCGATCGAGGTGGCAAGGGCATAAACGGTAGCCTGACCGAGTCCCATACCCTTCTGTGCAACGGAGAGGGCGACGCCAAGCACTGCACAGTTGGTGGTAATCAGAGGCAGGAAGATACCCAGAGCCTGATACAGCGACGGGCTGATCTTTTTAAGGACAATCTCGACCATCTGCACCAGAGCCGCAATCACGAGGATGAAAGCGATGGTCTGGAGGAACTCGAGATGGAACTTGACAAGAAGAAGGTTGATGAGCCAGGTGACGATGGTGGCGAGTGTGATTACGAAGCACACTGCACCAGACATTCCTGTTGCGGTGGAAACCTTGTTGGAAACGCCCAGGAACGGGCACACACCCAGGAACTGGGAGAGCAGGATATTGTTAACGAATATCGCTGAGATAATGATTACAAAGTATTCCATATCCTTCAGTTCTTTTTAGAGATTTTGTTGAAAAGGACCATAAGGTAGCCCAGCACGATGAAGGCTCCCGGAGCGAGGACGAAGGCGAGGATGCCGTCGCCGGTGATGAAGCGCCATCCGAAGATGGAGCCGCTTCCGAGGATTTCACGAACCATACCGATGACGGTCAGCGCGAGGGTGAAGCCAAGACCGATGCCGACACCGTCGAGGGCACTGTCAACCACGCCGTTCTTGTTGGCGAAGGCCTCGGCACGGCCGAGCACGATACAGTTCACCACAATCAGCGGGATGAAGAGGCCGAGGGTGTTGTAAACGGCAGGGAGGAAGGCCTGCATAATGAGCTGGAGGGCTGTAACGAAAGTCGCAATGACGACGATGTAAACAGGTATGTGCACCTTGTCCGGAACTGCCGGGGCAAGTATTGAAATCACGATATTTGAAAGGATGAGGACGAACATAGTGGCAAGTCCCATCTCCATACCGTTGATTGCAGAGGTTGTGGTGGCGAGTGTCGGACACATTCCGAGCACAAGTACAAAGGTAGGATTCTCCTTGAGAATACCTCTGGTGATTAATGATAACTTACTCATTGACCGTTTCCTCCTTTACTGTGTTAAGCGCCTTTACAGCGTCAACCGCCTGCTGGACACAGAGGGTGAAGGCGCGTGAGGTGATGGTTGAAGCCGTGATGGCATCGATGTCTCCGCCATCCTTCTTGACGAGCAGCTTGCCCGCGAAATTGCGGAACTGCTGGCGGAAGGCAGACTCGTCCTCGGCGCACTTGGCGCCAAGACCCGGAGTCTCTGCGTGGGCCAGGACAGAAGTGTTGTAAACGGTGCCGTCAGGAAGCACGCCCACCATAAGGCTGAGGGTGCCGCCGAAACCGTTGGTGCTGGTCTTCACAGCATAGGCGAGAGGGCTACCCTGCTCGTCTGAGAGCAGATAGTATTCCTCGACGCCGTCCGCTTCGCAAGACTGGCTTTCAGAAAGTTCTCCACCCTCCGGCAGGACCTTCGAGATGGACTCGACGAGAGCCTTCTGGGCCGCATTGGCGATAGGCTCTGCGGTCAGGGCATAAAGACCGGCGAGGATGGCTGAACATACAAGGCACACCGCCGTAAGGCAGGTAACCATATTCAAAAGTGTAGATTTAGCTGCCATAATTATTTACTCCCGTACTTTTTTTTGTGGAACCACATATTCAGAAGCGGCACACACATATTCATAATCAGAATGGCGAAAGACATACCCTCAGGGTAAGCTCCGAAGTAACGGATCATCATCACGATGAAACCGATGCCGATACCGTAGATGACTCCTCCAAGAGTGCTCATAGGGCTGGTGACATAGTCGGTGGCCATAAAGCAGGCGCCGAGAATCACACCACCGGTAAGGAGGTTGAAGAGAGGGTCAGAGTAGGTCATCGGATCGATGAGCCAGAAGATCAGCGAAACAAGGGCAATGGTTCCGAAGATGCTGAGCGGAATCCAAGGCTTGATGACCTTCCTGACAAGCAGGTAAACAAACCCAAGGAGCAGGGCAATGGCCGAAATCTCACCGGCAGAGCCTCCGATGTTGAGGAATAGGGTCTGGAGATAGTCGGTGCCCTGAATGGCCTCAACGCCTCCTTCTGCATAGCGGCCCAGGAGGGTCGCGCCGGATACGGCGTCAGTCTGGATGAAGCCCTTGGTCACGGTCCAGTCGGTCATATAGGTCGGGAAGGAAACGAGCAGGAACACACGGCCTGTGATTGCAGGGTTGAAGATGTTCTGGCCGATGCCTCCGAAGGTCATCTTGGCTACGCCGATTGCGACGAGGGCGCCGATGAACACAACCCATACAGGGGTGGTCACAGGCAGGTTCATCGCAAGCAGCAGACCGGTCACTACTGCGGACCAGTCGCCTATGGTGCAGGACTTCTTGAGCAGGAAGCGGGTAATCACCCACTCAATGAGGACGCAGGATGCAACGCTGGCTGCAAGCACGAGCAGTTCGGCCCAGCCGTAAAACAGCACCGAGACAATAATCGCCGGACAGAGGGCGATCACCACGTCTCTCATCAGCGAAGCTGTCGAAACATTCGCGTGGATGTGCGGATTTGGAGATACAATATACTGACTCATAATCGTTTACTTTTTAGCGGCATCTGCGGCGGCTTTGGCTGCGGCGGCACGGGCGCGGATGATGCCCATAGCCTGGCCCTTCGCCAGACGCACGTTGTCAAGGAGTGGAATGTTGGCAGGACAGCTGTACAGACAGCAGCCGCACTCGATACAATCGTGGGCGGATGCGCCTACGAGAGCCTCGCCGTCGCCGGCCTTGTAGAGGCGGTTGATCAGGAATGGCTCGAGACCCATAGGGCAGGCGTCAGCGCAGCGGCCGCACTTGATGCAGGCGGATTCCTGCTTGCGCTCGGTAGCCTCACGCGAGAGGTACAGCAGGGATGACGAGCCCTTGACCGTAGCTGCGTCGAGGTTGCTGATGGCCTTGCCCATCATAGGACCGCCGCTGATGATCTTGGCAGCAGACTCAGGCACCCCGCCGGCATACTCTGCGATATAGGACAGAGGAATACCGATGCGGAAGAGATAGTTGTGCTGACGCTCGACTGGCAGGCAGTTGCCGGTCACTGTGAGGGTATTGGTAATCAGAGGCTTGTTCTTCTGGACAGCCTCATAGACTGCAAGCGATGTCGCCACGTTCTGGACTACGGCGCCGACGCTGATAGGAAGGCCGCCGGACTTCACCTGGCGCTTCATCACGGCGTCGAT
>JAEDLO010000029.1 GCA_016295245.1 Bacteroidales bacterium
CGGGGTGGCTACACGGCAACTTTTTCCCTTGCCGCAAGAACACTGGCGGCGGCGCCGGAGGTAGTTCAGAGCCAGCAGCAAGGCGGCTCCGACTAATACCAGTATTAAAATATCCGCAAAACTCATAATTTATTAAACACATTTCAAACCAGGCAATCGGCCTTCTGCAATGCTCTGGGAGGGGTGGAATTGGCTGATGGGGTACTTTCCGGACAGGCTCCCCCTAAAGGATCAGGGAGAATATCAGGAAGGCCAGGAGGGCGCAGATCCAGGCGACGGCGCACTGGAAGAGGACTGTTGTGAGGGCGACGCGAGAGCCGAGCTCGCGGCGGATGGAGGCGATGGTTGCAACGCAAGGGGTGTAGAGCAGGCAGAAAATGAGCATCGGGATGGCCGTCAGCGGGGTGAAGAAACTGCCGGCACCGAGCACCTGCAGCGTGGACACCACACTCTCTTTTGCCATAAAGCCGCTGATCAGGGCCGTAACCACACGCCAGTCGTCAAGCCCCATCGGTGCGAAAATCGGCGATACCCATCCCGCCAACGTGCAGAGCATACTGCCCTCGCCCTGGACATAGTTCAAGCCGAAGTCGAAGGACTGCAGCAGCCAGATGACTATCGAGGCGATGAGGATTACCGAGAAGGCGTTGCGCAGGAAGTCGCGGGTCTTGTCCCAAAGCAGATGGGCGACGTTCCCCAGGTGCGGAAGCCTGTAGTTCGGCATCTCCATCACGAAGGGCGCCGTGCCTCCGCTGCGTCCGAGCAGCTTGAGAATCAGGCCCACCAAAACTCCCACAACTATAGCCGTAAGGTACATACAGGCCAGCACGAGGCCACCTTTGCCCGGGAAGAACATCGAGCTGATGAAGGCATATATCGGAATTTTCGCGGAGCAGCTGATAAAAGGCGTGAGAAGCACAGTCAGACGGCGGTCCCTGGCCGAAGGCAGGCTGCGCGTCGCCATAATCGCCGGTACCGAGCAGCCGAAGCCTATCATAAGAGGCACGACGCTGCGCCCGCTCAGGCCGATCTTGCGCAGGAAGGTGTCGGTCACGAAGGCCACGCGCGACATATAGCCGCTGTCCTCAAGCAGCGAGAGGAAGAAAAAGAGCAGCACAATGATGGGCACGAAGCTGACAACAGTGCCGACGCCGCCGAAGATGCCGTCAACGACCAGCGACTGCACGGGTGCGCTCACTCCTATGGCGTTCATCGCGCTCTGGCAGAGCGTGCTCAGCGAGTCGATCAGCGAGGCTATCAGGTCCTGAAGCGGGGCGCCGATCAGGTCTATCGACAGGTAGAGCACGGAGCAGATGATCAGCAGGAAGAGCGGCAGCGCGGTGATGCGGCCGGTGAGCAGCTTGTCTATGCGGCGTGTGCGCTCGCCCGTCTTGCTTTCGGACGGTTTGACGACCGTCTTCGCGCAGAGCTTGCTTACAAAGGAGTAGCGCATCCTCGCCATAGCGACATTGCGGTCAAACCCTAAGGAGTTCTCCATCAGGCAGATCATTCCCTCGATGGACTGCTGCTCCCCGGTGCTCAGGCCAAGACGCGCGACGATGTCCTCATCGCCCTCCACAAGGCGCGAAGCCGCAAAGCGCACCGGCAGCGAGGCCGCAATAGCCCTGCCCTCTATAAGATGCATTATGCCGTGGAGGCAGCGGTGCACGGCGCCCCCGTCTTCTTCCTTGTCGCAGAAATCCTTAATCGCCGGCTTCTCGCAGTAGCGCGCGATGTGGAAGGCGTGCTCCATAAGCTCATCGACGCCCTCGCCCCTGGCAGCGGAAATCGGCACCACAGGCAGGCCGAGTATCTCCTCCATAGCGTTCACCCTTATCGCTCCTCCCGCGCTGCGCACCTCATCCATCATATTGAGAGCCAGCACCATAGGCACGTCCAGCTCCATCAGCTGCATCGTCAGGTAGAGATTGCGCTCGATGTTGCCGGCATCCAGGATATTGATGATACAGTGCGGCCGCTGGTCGAGGATGAAGCGCCGGGAAACCATTTCCTCGAGGGTGTAGGTAGAGAGCGAATAGATGCCCGGCAAGTCGGTCAGGCTGGTGTTTGGTGCGGATTTGATCGGGGCCTCGGCGGACTCGACGGTGATGCCAGGGTAGTTGCCGACGTGCTCCTTTTCGCCGGTCAGGCAGTTGAAAAGGGTTGTCTTGCCGCAGTTTTGGTTGCCCACAAGGGCAAAACGCAGGCGCTCCCCCTTCGGCAGCGGATGGGCGTGCTCTTTGTCGTGGTAGCGTCCGCCTTCGCCGAAACCCGGGTGGGCAGGAGGCGCCACCGACACCAGATCTTCGCTGTCGCGCAGCACGAAGCTTTCCCGTGCCTCGGCGGGCCTGACCTCGATCCGGGAGGCATCAGCAAGCCTTAGGGTAAGGCTGTAGCCTCTGAGTTTCAGCTCCATAGGGTCACCCATAGGAGCCAGTTTCTGGAGCGTCACAACCGCTCCGGGTATCACGCCCATATCGAGGACGTGCTGTCTGAGGGCGCCTTCGCCCCCTACGCTTATAATTTCGGCCGACTGTCCCGGCTTGAGTTTATCCAGAGTCATATTTCTGCTTTCTTCCCTGCAAAGTTGGCTAATCAAAACCGTAATTACAATAGAATTTTTCTAACTTTGCGCCTATGGCGCAGTTGGAAAATCCCTTGGTAAGCATAGTCATAGTCTGTATGAACAGGCTTGACAATCTCTATCCCTGCCTGGAAAGCATACGTAAGTGGACAGGCGTTCCATACGAAACCCTAGTCACAGCCTATCTTTTTGACCCTCAGAACCTTGAAAGAGTTCGCAAGGACTTCCCGGAGGTAAAGTTCATCCCCAGCGACGAGATCCGCGGCTTCTCGGAAAACAACAATCTCGCCCTCAGGCAGGCCCGCGGCCGCTACATATTCATCCTCAATGACGACACTCTGATGATTGAAGACGTGGTAGGCAGGCTCTGCGCCGATTTTGCCCTCCTGCCGGACAATGCCGCCATCCTCACGCCCCGCCTGCTCAACGAAGACGGCAGCCTCCAGCTCTGCGGCCGCCCTCCCTACCCGGCCGGGAACTATCTGCTCCAGCAGTGGCACCTCTTCAGCGAGGGCAAGGACGACACCGTCGGCAAGACGCCCGTCGTGGGCAGCATCTTCGCCACGAGCAACATCTCCGGCGCCGCCTTCCTCATCAAGGCAGACATCTTCCGGGAACTTGGCTGGCTGGACGAGCGCTACTTCTTCACTCCCGAAGACATCGCCCTCTCCACCCTCGCCCGCAAGCGCGGCTACGGGGTCTATGTGGACAGGGAGGCTTCCATCATCCACAAGTGGCGGACCACTGCCTCTTCGATGAGCGTGGCAGTAAGGCCGGCGGCAGTGAGGGGTTCGCTGATATTCTTCAGCGAGGGCAAACCCCTGCGCTACCTGTTTCTCGCCGCGGGGGTCTGGCACGCCGAAAGCGCAAAGCGCATCAAGGCCGCCCTGCGCTATATGGTCAGCCGCGACCCTAAGGTGCTGCTGAGCCTGAGGACCTACCGCGCAATCTGCAGGGCCATCTTCACGCGCCGCAGCCCTAAGGAAATCTTTATCCGCGAATACGAAAAACTCCGCCGCAAATGAAGATACTCACCGTCATCGTCAGCTACAACGCCCTCCGCTGGGACCTCAGGTGCATCGAGTGCCTGCGGAGCTCGGAGGTCGCGACAGATGTCCTCGTCGTGGACAACGCCTCTTCGGACGGCAGCCCCGAGGCCATCAGGAAGCGCTTTCCCGAGGTGAGGCTGATAGAGAGTCGGGAAAACCTGGGCTTCGGAGCCGCCAACAACATAGGCCTTCGCATTGCCGTCGAAGAGGATTACGACTTCGTGTACCTGCTCAACCAGGACGCCTGGATAGAGCCGGACACGCTCAGACTGCTTCTAAACCGGGCAGGAGGGGGCTTCGACCTGCTCAGCCCCGTGCAGCGCAGCCGCAACGGAGAGCTTGACCCCAATTTCCGGCGCAAATGCTCCCGGGCACTACGCGGCAGAAAGGAAGGCTGCGCGGAGGTGAATTTCGTGATGGCCGCCCACTGGCTGCTCTCGCGCAAAGCCATCCTGAGCGTAGGTGGCTTCAGCCCCGCCTTCCGCCAGTACGGCGAG
Source organism: Bacteroidales bacterium (assembly GCA_016295245.1). Classification (GTDB taxonomy): domain Bacteria; phylum Bacteroidota; class Bacteroidia; order Bacteroidales; family UBA932; genus Cryptobacteroides. Next base: position 4,131 of record JAEDLO010000029.1, read on the forward strand.
GACGACAACTACATCGACCGCCTCCACTTCCACGGCCTGCGGGCCGCAGTGGTCTGCGAGGCGTCCGCCATCCACGACCGCGCCGAGCGGCGCTGCACCAAAGAGCAGAAGATGCGGCTCAAATGCATCTCCGTGCCCGTACAGATCAGCGACCCCGGCAACTGTCTGGCAGCATCCATCGCCCTTCAGCCGCTGAGACTGCTGGCTATGGCCGTCAAGAACGCCTCCTGCGTTCCGCTACGCTTTCTTGGGGAAATGAAAAAAGCCCTTCCGGGCCTTGTGGAATTTCGAAAAGAATCTGAAAAGAAAGGGGCCTTCCTATAGCAGGCCGTCCGGCAGATCCAGGTCCAGCACCCTTGAGTCAGGGTCGGCGCTGAGGATGAAATCCTCGTGAAGCGGAATCATAACATCGCCCACATACAGGCAGGGATTGCCCGGGATGAACTCCATTCCGGACACCACGCCCAGCTCTTCGCCGCGGTTGAGCAGCGTCCAGCCGGTCAGGTCCTCGTCATCCTGATCCTCGGCCTCGACGTCCAGATACACTTCCCTGCCAACCATCTCCTCGGCATCCTGGAGGTTCATCACGTCGTTGAGATGGACTACGGCCTTGGAATAACCTTTTTTCTGGATGTCAAGAATAAAGAAGGGAACCGGCAGTCCATCGAAATTGATGAACACCGGTTCCTTAAGGTCAATTTGAGTGACATCGATGTCACGGAACGAAAAGAGCATCCCGCCATCGGTGCCATTCGATTTGAGAATCTTGGCAATCTGGAGCATTATGCCTCAGCAGGAGCCTCTTCTACAGCCTGCTCCTCTGATGCGGCAGCCTCTGCAGCCTCAGCGGCCTTTGCTGCTGCGAGCTCAGCGGCCTTCTTGGCGATAGCCTCTGCGCGAGCTACATTAACCTTGGTCTCCTCGGCCTTGGCAGCCTTCTTGGCCTCGATGGCGGCATTGCGGAGTCCGCTCTTCTTGGCCTCAACCTTTGCGGCGTGCTCAGCCTTCCAGTCGTTGAACTTCTTGTCAGCCTGCTCCTGGGTGAGAGCACCCTTGGCTACACCGCCGTCGAGGTGGTGGCGAAGGAGAACGCCCTGGTATGAAAGGATGCGGCGGGCAGTGAGAGTTGGCTCGGCACCTACCTTGATCCAGGCAAGAGCACGCTCCTCGTTGAGGAGGATGGTTGCAGGGTTGGTGTTAGGGTTGTAAGAGCCGATCTGCTCGATGTAACGACCGTCGCGAGGTGCGCGGGTGTCTGCCACTACAATGTGGAAGAATGCGAAATTCTTCTTTCCGTGGCGCTGTAAACGAATTTTAACAGCCATTGTGAATCTGTTTTTAAAAATTAATAAACCTTAAGTCATTCCTGCTCGAGGAATGGACGGCAAAGATATGAATTAATTATTTATGAAGCAAATATTTGAATCCCGGATTGTTACGACAGTTCTGGCCCCGGGGCAGGAGGTAGTCCCACTGCAGGCCGGTGCGCTTGAAGCAGAGCGGGGCGGATATCTGGTCACGGCGGCAGAAATTCTTGAAGCAGTCCCACCAGGCGTCGTTGAAATCAATCACCAGCGGCATATTGTGGGCGCGGAAAATCAGGTTGTTCTCCAGCAGGCCGTCGTGTAAGGGGATATTGTTGACCGCCAGGGTCGCCCAGATGTTGAAAAGTTTGAACCAGCCGTAATAGCCCATATCGCGGCACTTCCTAGCCTCGGCATAGGCGCAGTCGCGGGACGGATGGGAAACGCCGGCCCAGGAGCTTCCCGCCTCCCGGCAACGCCTTGCGGCGTCGTAGAGGGTGGAATCAAGGATGAGGATGTTGCCGTCTATCCACACGCTGTACTCGTATTCCGGCAACAGGATGTGGGGGTGCATCTTGGGATAACGCGAGTCCAGCTGGGCATTGCCGTAGCTGACGGGCAGCTCGCGGACCTGCCAGAGGCCGGTATCCGCCGTGAGCAGGGGCGAGCCCTTCTCGACGAAGCAGATGAAATCAAAGTCGTCCCCGTCGGGGGCATAAGGCTGATGAAGATCATCGTATCCTCCTGTAATGCAAGTGTAAATGGCAATTCGTTCCATAGTCTAAAATCTGAATTCAAGTCCTACATTAACTGCAAAAAGCTGACGGGCACGGACGGTCTGACCGCCCCGCTGCCACTGTCTGTGGGTCAGACGCCAGAAGCAGTCCACCCTTATCAATTTAAATATATTGGAAATACCGGCACCCACTTCGACATAAGGCACTCCACCCATAGGGCGCATACCCGGGGCGAAGAGCATCTTAGGCCCTCCTGTCGGAACGTCAGGATTGTTCTCATTGCGAAGGGAGCCCCAGGTAGCCTTCAGGGTAAACTCCTCCCTGAGGTTCAGGCGACTCAGCAGCGGAATCTTGCCTAAGAAGAAGCCGTTGAAGCAGTGGTTCCAGAATAGTGTCGCCCAGGTATCCGAGGCGAACTCGAAAAACTCCATACACGAGAAGGCCGTCTTGTCCAGGACGTAGGTACCGTTACCCTCGTGAAGGTGCAGGAGCGGATATGGCACCTTGCCGATGACGGTACCGGCGTTGATGTGAATCTTGGACATACCGGTCGGCGGGATGCGGAACTTCCAGTCAAGCGAGATCTCCGGGCGCAGGAAAGCCAGGTCGCCGCGGCGCAGCCCCGAAACCGACCCGGTCAGGTCAAGGGTCAGGACAGGGTAGTTGGTGTGGACATATTTCTTGACAAAGAAGCCGCGGTTGACGGTCTCGTTGCGGGAGAAGCGCAGACGCAGATGGGCCTCGTTGGTGGCTATCGACCCCAACACGCTCCCGTCGCTCATCCGCATCGGCACGAAATTGTTGGCGAAGTAGCGCTTGACCGACAGGTCCGCCGCGGCGTTGAATTCCGGAGAGAACTCGTGCTCGTAGAGAACGGATGCGTTCAGCAGAGGACAGAGCCTCTGGGCGTTGCCGCGGCCCAGAACCGAGGCGAGGAAGTTGCCGTCGGTGTATTGGCTGCTTCCCCTTCCGAGCTGGAAGACGTCGTAGCTGAGCGAGGCGGTGAGCTTGCGCGTAGGCTCCTTGCTGAACATACGCTCGTAGCTCAGGCCACCCTTCCAGCTGTGGTCGCGGAAGCCGTAGGCGGCATATGCCGACCATCGGAACTTCTTGCTCAGGTCCTTGGAGGTATGGATGCCGAACTGGGGCCTTGCGCCTTCGAGATTGTTGAAGCTGATTATCTTGTGGTAGGGGCCCAGGCCTATCTTGCCAAGGTCCCAGTAGCCGTTGATGGCGGTATAAACCAGGTCGTAGAGGGTGTTGAACAGAGGTGCATCCTTAACCTTGTCCACCATCTCATAAATGTCTTTTTCCTTTCGGCTCAGGTCATAAGGGCGCACCTGGGCCCAATATTGCTCGTCGTGAAAATTGGATTCAGCCTCAACCTTGACGGGCGAGCCCTTGACGGCATCCTTGAGGTCCTCGCGATCAAAGGAGATGTTGGAATAGCTCAGCTGGCGGGTTCCGATTACGGACATAGCCTTTGTCGAGTCGCCAAGGGCTATCGAGAAATCGGCATAGAGCCTGTCCGACTTGAAGAACCAGCTGCTGTCCGGAAGGCGGCTGTACTCATAATCAAGGACCACGTCGCGCAGCCAGTTGACATTGCCGCCGCGCTTCATCTTGGCGTGGATGGACACAAGGGCATACTCCTCAGCGTCGATTTTCATCTCTCCTTCGAAGGCCGGGGAGCTGATGCCGTTCTTCGGCCTGTAGTGGACAACATAGGTCTTTCGGTCGGCGACTCGGACAGAGTCCACGATGAAATAGTTGTAGTAGAGCAGGCCGCCCGATTGGATAGGGGACGGAAACTCCACGTCAAAGGCGTTGACAAACGAATCGTAGAAGTTGCACTTCAGGTGCATACTGCCGGTGAACTGGCTGAGAAGATTGGCGTCGGGGTTGATACCGGAAATCTGGTTGGCGACTATCCTCTCGTTGTCAAACGACGGGTTGCGACTGTGGTAACGCTTTGCTACAGACTCGGATATCATCACCGGCAGGTACTCCATACCCGAAACCGACGAGGTGTCCAGATAGTTGAATACGAAATCGAAATTGCGTTTGAAGGCCTTGCCGCGAAGTTGCTCGCGCGGGTTGGTCAGATCGAGTTCCATCCTGTTGTACACGTCACAGCTGTAGTTCGGACGCAGGTCGGGGTTGTTGCGGGCTCTGTGCTTGTCGATGTTGGCGAGCAGGCGCTTGATTTTTCTGTTGTCCGCCTTTACGACCACGCCCGTAAGTTCGTTTTCGGAGAGTTCGAGGGCGAAGTCCACCTTATTGAAGGCCCCGAGGGTGATTTTGACGCTCTGGGTCTTATAGCCAAGTATCTGGCAGACAAGAATATTGGATTCGGTGTTTCTGGTCTCGAAGAAGAAATTGCCTTCCATATCCGTGCTGGTGCCCACGGTGGTTCCTTCGAGGAAGAGGCCGACAAAGGGCACACCCTCCCCGTTCAGGGCATCAATGACCCTTCCCCTGACTTTGGTTGTCTGGGCGAAGAGGGCTTGAGCGCAGAGCAGAAGACACAACAGGACGAGAATTTTTCTTTTCATTTCTCGAAGATTCCGAAGCAGGCCGAGCCCGAACCGGACATCGCGGCATATACCGCACCCCGGTCATAGAAGGACTGCTTGAGAGCCGCTATCTGGGGGTGGGCGGCGAAGACCGACTTCTCGAAATCGTTAAAAATCAAGTTTTTCCATTCGTTTACAGGAGCCTTGAGGGCTTCCTCCAAAGGAGTATCCCAGGCGGCGGGCACAACACCCGCATAGGCTTCACGTGTACTCACTGAGATGCCGTCCGGAACACTGACCTCAATCCTATAGGCGGAAAGGTCGATATCGTAAGGGCTGAGAATTTCTCCCCTGCCCCGGCCGAACATCGGACGGTTATAGACAAAGAACGGGCAGTCTGACCCCAGGCGAGAGGCGTAGCCGGCAAGTTCCTTCTGCTCCAGGCCGAGGTCGAAAAGTTCGTTGAGCATCACCAGGGTGAAGGCGCAGTCTGAAGATCCGCTGCCCAGACCTGCACCTACCGGGGCCTTCTTGTCGAGGCGTATTCTCACGGCAGGAAGATCCGGAAAGTCCTCCTTGAGCAGACGGTAGGCCCTGAGCGTCAAGTCGTTGTCCCAGGTCACATTGGCCGAAGGGACGAATTCCAGGCTCTGCGCAGGCTCTATCTCAAGGCCGTCGCAAATCCCGTCGTAAGGCAGGAACAGGGTCTCGAGCTCGTGATATCCGTCGCTTCGCCTGGTCTTGATATTCAAGCCAAGATTGATCTTTACATTAGGAGAGCTGAGCATAAACTTCTTCTGAAAGGGTCTCATCCAGACGCGAGGCAACCGGCGCGAGGAAGGCTACCATCTGCAGATGGCGGGCCTGCTGCTCGGGGATGCCGCGCGAGCGCATATAGAAGAGTTCGTTTTCATCCAGGAAGCCGGTGGTCGCACCGTGGGAGCAGACCACGTCGTCCGCGTAGATCTCAAGCTGAGGGCGGGATTCGGCACTCGCCCCCTGATTGAGCAGCAGGGAGTGGTTTTCCTGGATGGCCTCGGTCCTGACTGCGTTCGGAGCCACATAGATGAGCCCGTCGAACAGCGCCTTGGCCGAGTCGCCGACGATACCTTTGAAGAGTTGTCTTGAAGTGCAGTCGCCGCACTCGTGACGCAGCAGGACGCGCAGTTTGAGTCTGTCCTCGCCCTTGCAGATATACAGCCCGGCGAGGTCTATGCTGCAACCCGGCGCCGTAGCGTCTATCTCGACGGTCATCTCGCAACTTGTCCCCGGAAGGGCCACGAAGGTCCACTGAAGGCTTTCACCCTCAGAGAGAACAGTTCTGGCGGGGATGCTGTCCCTTCCTATTACGAATACCTTTCCGTCCATTTATGCTATGCTGTCGTAGCCGGAGGTCTCTATCTGGTCCACCAGCTCCCTTCCCGCGGTCTTGACGATGCGGCCGTCCTTGAGAACGTGGACGACATCGGGAACTATATAGTCCAGAAGCCTCTGGTAATGGGTGATCACTATTGAGGAAGTCTGAGGGGTACGCAGCGAATTCACGCCCTGGGCCACTATCCTGAGCGCATCCACGTCCAGGCCCGAGTCGGTCTCGTCGAGGATGCTCAGGCGCGGCTCGAGCATAGCCATCTGGAAGATTTCGTTTCGCTTCTTCTCGCCGCCCGAGAAACCTACGTTGACATCCCTCTTGGCAAACTCCGGCTTCATTCCAACGAAAGCCATCTTCTCCTTGAGGAGCTTGAGGTATTCGCCGGGCTTGATTTCTTCAAGTCCTTCTGCCTTGCGACGGGCATTGAGGGCCGCTTTCATAAAGTTGGTGATCGAAACGCCGGGGATTTCCACAGGATACTGGAAGCTGAGGAAGATGCCTGCCCAAGACCTTTCTTCCGGGCTCATTGCAAGAAGGTCCTGTCCGCGGAAGCGGATGCTTCCGGAGCTGACCTTGAAGTCCGGGCGGCCGGAAAGCACGGAGGCGAGGGTGCTCTTTCCTGCTCCGTTCGGGCCCATCACGGCATGGACCTCGCCCTCGCGGATGACAAGGTTTACGCCCTTGAGGATTTCCTTACCCTCGATTCCGGCGTGCAGGTCCTTGATTTCAAGTAAAATATCGTTCATAACTATCAATTCAATCTGTTAACCTACTGCTCCTTCGAGCGATACAGCCAGGAGCTTCTGGGCCTCGACCGCAAACTCCATAGGCAGCCGCGAAAGGACTTCCCTGGCATAGCCGCCAACAATCAGAGCCACAGCGTCTTCTTCCCTGATACCCCTCTGGGTGCAGTAGAAAAGCTGGTCGGCGCTGATCTTGGAGGTGGTGGCCTCGTGGCCTACGGTTGCGCTCGGGCAGGCGTTGCTGATTACCGGGAAGGTGTGGGCCCCGCAGTCGGAACCTATCAGGAGCGAGTCGCACTGCGAGAAGTTGCGGGCGTTGGCCGCCCCCGGGTTGACCTTCACCAGACCGCGGTAGCTGTTCTGGCTGTGGCCGGCCGAGATGCCCTTGGAGACGATGCGGCTGCGGGTGTTGCGCCCGATGTGGATCATCTTGGTGCCGGTGTCGGCCTGCTGGTAGTTGTTGGTCATAGCGACGCTGTAGAACTCCGAAGAGCTGCCGTCGCCCAGGAGTATGGTGCTCGGGTATTTCCAGGTGATGGCGGAGCCGGTCTCGACCTGGGTCCAGCTCAAGTGGGAGCCGCTGCCCTTGCAGATGCCTCTCTTGGTCACGAGGTTGAGGATGCCGCCGCGTCCGTTCTCGTCGCCCGGATACCAGTTCTGGACGGTGCTGTACTTCACGTCGGCGTCCTTTTCGACTATGATTTCGACTACGGCGGCGTGGAGCTGGTTCTCGTCACGCATAGGCGCGGTGCAGCCCTCCATATAGCTGAGGGTCGAGCCCTCGTCGGCGACAATCAGCGTCCTCTCGAACTGGCCGGTGCCGCTGGCGTTGATGCGGAAGTAGCTGGAAAGCTCCATCGGACATTTGACGCCCTTGGGTATGTAGCAGAACGAGCCGTCCGAGAACACGGCGGAGTTGAGCGCCGCATAGAAGTTGTCTCCTACTGGCACCACGCTCGCCAGATACTTGCGCACCAGGTCGGGGTATTCACGCACCGCCTCCGAGAAGGAACAGAAGATGATGCCCTTTTCGGCAAGGGTCTTGCGGAAGGTAGTGGTCACGCTGACCGAATCGAAGACCGCATCGACAGCTACACCCGTGCGCGGCTTGACGCCCGCGAGGGTTTCCCTCTCGTGGAGCGGGATGCCCAGCTTGTCAAAGGTCTCCATCAGGGCAGGGTCTATCTCGGTAGGGCGCTCGCTGTCCTTTTTGGGAGCCGCCCAGTATATGATGTCCTGGAAGTCTATCTCCGGAAGGTCGAGGTGGCCCCAGGTCGGAGGGGTCATCTTCTGCCAGCGGCGGAAGGCGTCGAGGCGAAACTCCAGCAGCCACTCGGGCTCCTGCTTCTTGGAGGAGATGAGACGGATGATGTCCTCGTTCAGACCCTTCGGCACATACTCCTGCTCGACTTCGGTCACGAAGCCTTCTTTGTATTCCTGTTGTGTCAGGTCTTTAATCAATTCATCCATAATTTGCAAAGATAGCAGATTTTATCGTATCTTCGCTTTTCACTTATTGAACCTGAAGATGAATACATTCGGCAAGATATTCAAAGTCTCGATTTTCGGCGAGTCGCACGGCCCGAAGATCGGCATAGTACTGGACGGGGTTCCACACGGGATAAGCCTGTGCGAAGAGGACTTCGCCGCTGACATCGCACGCCGCGCTCCCGGTGCTGCGGGGACCACTCCGCGCAAGGAGGCTGACTGCGTGGAAATCCTCTCGGGAGTCTTCGCAGGCAAGACGACCGGCGCCCCGATAGCGCTCAACTTCGCCAACGGCAACACCCGCTCGGGCGACTACAGCGAATTCCTCGCCAAACCGCGTCCGGGGCACGCCGACAGGGTCGCCGCCATCAAGTGGGATGGCTGCAATGATCCCCGCGGAGGCGGACATTTCTCAGGTCGCATCACCCTGCCGATAGTTGCGGCGGGCGTGATCGCCAAGAAGATTATGCAGGGCGTGAGCTTCAAAGCCGAGCTCATTGAGATAGGCGGATGCGCCGACAGCAGCCTCTGGCAGCAGATGCTAAGGGAAGCGGCCGCCGAAGGGGATTCACTGGGCGGAGTGGTCGAGTGCCGCGTGGAGGGGCTGGACGCCGGCCTGGGAGAGCCTTTCTTCGACTCGGTCGAGAGCCTCGTGTCCCACGCCGTCTTCGCCATCCCGGGCGTACGCGGCATCGAGTTCGGGGACGGCTTCAGGGCCGCCGCGATGAAGGGCTCGGAGCACAATGACCCGATTACCGCCGATGGCGTCAGCAAGAACGGCGCGGGCGGAGTCAACGGAGGCATCACCAACGGCGCGCCGCTGGTGTTCAGGGTGGCCTTCAAACCGACGGCAAGCATCGCCAGGGAGCAGACCACCTGGAATTTCGAAGAGGGCAGGATGGACAGCCTGAAGGTCAAGGGGCGTCACGACGTGTGCTTCGCCCTCAGGACCCCGGTTATCGTGGAAGCGATGGCCGCTATAGTGCTCGCAGACCTCAAGCTTCGCTGATACCCTTCGCGAAGAGTTCAAGGAAATCAGGGAAAGACTTTCCTACGCAGGCCTCATCGTCGATGACGATGGGGCTTTCTGCTGCCAGGGAGGCGACTTTCAGAGCCATCACCATACGGTGGTCGTGGTGGGAAGTGTACTCGCCGCCCTTGAGGCGCCTGCCGGAAAGCAGCCTTGACGAGAGGCTTTCGCCCTCGATGAGCATCACGTCGCCCTCGACTGAAGCCTCAACACCCATCTGAGTGAGCATTTCAAGTATGGCCTTCGCCCTGTCGGACTCCTTCGAGGCGAGCCTTCCCACTCCGGCAAGACGGCTTTCGCCAGCGCAGAAGACGGCCAGGATAGCCGCAATCGGGAAGAGGTCGGGAGCGTTGTTCAAATCGACCGTGAAGGCCTCGAGCGGGGCCTTGCGCACGCAGACCGCACCGTCTTCCATCTGGGAGACGACTGCTCCGGCATCGACGAGGATGTCAAGGATGGTGATATCGGCCTGCAGGGACTTGGCGTCCAGGCCGAGTATCTCGGCGGAGCCGTACACGGCGCCGGCCACAAGGAAGTTGGCGGCGGCGCTCCAGTCCCCCTCGATAGGGAAATCGGCAGCCTTGTAGCGCTGCGAGCCCTTGATCTTGAAGTTTATCGCGCTGCAGCTCGACCAGTCCTGGTTCTGAAGCAGCTCGGCGTCGCCCTCCATCTCGCTGCGGGTCTTGATGCCGAAGTGGCGCAGGACGTCGAGGGTGATGTACATATACGGGATGCTCTTGGGGTCGCTGACGCTCAGCTCCGAATCGGACTTGCACAGCGGCAGGGACATCAGCAGGCCGGAGATGAGCTGCGAGCCGCCGCTGCCAGGGACTTCAGCCGTGCCCGGAATGAGGCTGCCCTTGGCGCTCAGCGGCACGAAGAGCTCCTTGCCCTCTCGCGAGGAGGCGTTGGAGAGCAGCACACCGAACGAGGCCATTATGGCGGCAGCGGAGTTCAGCGGGCGCCTCAGAAGGGTTCCCTCGCCCCGGAGGGTGAAGGGATGGGAGTTGATGGCCGAGAGCACAGGGATGGTCAGGCGCGTCAGCAGGCCGGATTCGCCGCAGTGGACCTCGTCGAGGTCGAGCGAGCAGTAAGCGGCAGCGATGCCCCTGATGGTCAGGTCAGTGCCGTCGATGGCCACTTCGGCGCCCAGAGTCCTTGCGAGCTTGATGGCAGCAAGCGTATCGCCGCAGGGGCTGTAGCCGCTCAGGTGTGAGCATCCGTCGGCAAGGGCTGCAGCGAGTATGGCCCTCTGGGCAAAGCTCTTGGAGGCGGGCATCACGATGCCGCCGGCGTGGAAGGCGCGGCTTCCCGGGTACAGGGCCTCACGCATACTCTCCCCCGTCCACTGGCCGGGAGCGGTTGCCTCGGCCTCACTCAGAGCGCAGTAGGTGAAGGGCGCGCCGCGGCGCAGGCAATCCAGGCGGGTCGAGCGCCCATACTCCCCCATACCGAAGGCAATCAGCTTGCCCTGGAGGGAGTCGATGTCTTCCAGCACGAGACTGTAGAGGCTCTCTATGCGGGAGGCGTCCTGCGCATCGTTGCAGGTGGTGACTATCTTGGCGATGTCCGCACCGTAGCGGAAGCAGCGTGCGAGGGCCTTGTGCAGCTCCTCCTCCGAAGGGGTGCAGTCGAAATTGTGGTAGGAACGGATGATCTCCGTGCCGGAGTCGTGGCAGAATTTCTGGAAGGCCTTGCTGAGCGGGGCCGGGGCCTCAATCTCCAGGTCGGCAAAGCGCGCGCCGGACTGGGCGGCAAGCCTGAGCAGCCTCTCGGATTCCGCCGGGGAAGCGACTTCACTGATGCGGCAGGTGGCAATGAGGGGCGTGTCGGAGTTGCCGAAAAGGTCTGCAATCTCTTCGTCCGAGAGAGGGCAGCGGTCGAGGCGGATTTCCGCCATCTCAACCTTCGGGTCAGCGAGAATCTCGAGAATCTCGCCGTAGGTCTTATTCTGAATACTGATGCAAATCATCCAGGTCCTTGATTGTTACTTTTCCTATCTTTTCTATCAAAACGAAATGAATCTTGCCCGACTCGGCCTTCTTGTCTTTCCAGAGGGCGGCCTCCAGCTCGCTTTCCGGACAAGGGAGCTCAACGGGCAGGCGGCAGGCCTTCAGGTCGGCTTCAATCTTTGCGGCGAGCCCCTTTTCGCAGACGCCGAGAGCCTCGGAGAGCCTGGCGGCGCAGACCATTCCGACCGAAACCGCCTCCCCGTGGGTCATAGGGCAGGCTGTAGGGTGGGTGTGCTGGTACCACTCGATGGCATGGGCATAAGTGTGGCCGAGATTCAGGTAGCGGCGTATGTTCTTCTCGTATGGATCCTTCTCGACCACTCTCCTCTTGACCTCAGAAGCCGCGAGGACGAGTTCCCCGAGGGCGTCAAAGTCCATCTCGGGTGCGGAGAGCAGGGCAACGGCCTTCTCGTAGTAGCCCCCGAGGTCCTCGATGATGAAGCTCTTGAGCATCTCGGCGGCGCCGCTGCGCAGTTCGCGCTCCGGAAGGGTCCTGAGGGCCTGCGGGAGGATGCGGGTCTGCTCAGGGAAGGCTATCACGCCTATCATATTTTTGTATGAGTCGAGGTTGCAGCCGGTTTTTCCGCCAAGTCCGGCGTCCACCTGGCAGAGCAGGGTTGTCGGATAGTTGACATAGCGCACGCCTCTCTTGTAGATGCTTGCGGCGAAGCCGACAAGGTCGGTGGTGACTCCGCCTCCGACGGCATAGACCAAGGCGTTTCGGTCTGCCCCCTGACTGAGCAGCCAGCGGCAGATGTCCATCACCGAGTCGATGGTCTTATGGTCTTCGTCAGCCGTTATCGGATAAGCCGGGCGGCCTGGGGCCAGTGTAAGCGCCAGATCCTCCACGTTGCGGTCATACACTACAAAAACATTTTCTTCCATAATGGTACGAAGGTAAGTATAATATTTGATATATCGTGATTTTTGGATACCTTTGCAATTCCTTCGCAACTACACGAAGTCCACTCGCCCGAGTGGCGGAATGGTAGACGCGATGGACTCAAAATCCATTGTCCCTTAAAGGCGTGCCGGTTCGAGTCCGGCCTCGGGCACCACACAATATGGCTCTTAACTTTTGGTTTTGAGCCATATTTTTATGGTGGTCAAAATCCATGCTTAGCCCTGACTGCCGCAAGCCCGTGTTGCAGGTGGCACCGCATTGGGGAGTTGATATACTTCCTGCCATTTGTTTGCTTATTTGGAAAAAGATAAATACCTTTGTTCAAGTGCTCATCCGTCAGTATAGCCGTATGTGGCACTATTAACAAGGAGCAACGCTATCAGTTTCTGGTAGCGTTTTCTTATCATCATCGGCCCAAATTTTATACAGAATGAAAAGTGTTTTCCAGCGGCCGCTGTGGGTCGCAGTATTCGGTCTGACCGCCGCAATGCTCTGGGGATGGGCATATCCGCTCATTAAGCTGGGTTTCACGGAGTTCGGCATCGAAGGCGATATGACGGGCTCCAAGATGCTCTTTGCGGGCATTCGCTTCACGCTTTCCGGCCTGATACTTCTGCTTATCGCGAGCATCACGGGACGGAAGTTGCGCCTCAAGGAGGAGGGCCGCGGGCACGCTGCGCTCGCCTGGCTGTACATCCTGGTCTTTGCGCTTTTCAACACGACTTTCCACTATGCGACCTTTTATGTCGGCCTGTCGCACAGCGAGGGCTCGCGAGCAGCGATTCTGAACTCCCTGAGCGTGTTTCTCGTGGTCATCCTTGCCTGCATTTTTTTCAAGAGCGACAGGATGAGCCTGCGCAAGCTTTTGGGCTGCCTGATCGGCTTCGCCGGCATCCTGACCCTCAACCTGGGGTCGGGAGCCTCGGCCTTAGGCGGCTTCAGCCTGATGGGCGACGGGATGATCATACTCAACGCCATCTGCAGCGCCGTCGCCTCCTTGATGACGCGGGGGCTGGGCAAGAGGATTGACATCTTCGTGGGCACGGGCATCAGCCTTGCCCTCGGAGGGCTGCTGCTAGTAGTGCCGGGGCTGCTGATGGGCGGAACCATCCCCGCCGTCACGGCAAGGGGCGTCTTCTATCTGATCTGCCTGATCTGCATCTCGTCGACCGGCTTC
>JAEDLO010000004.1 GCA_016295245.1 Bacteroidales bacterium
GCCGTCCGAGCCCATCACCAGACCTTCATTGCGGATGTCCTTGCCTTCCTTGGCCAGAGCTTCGGAAGCCTGCTGAAGAGCGATTGCCGCCGAGCCCACACGGTTCATCTGACCTGCGCCCACACCATAGGTCCTGCCGTCCTTTACAACAACGATGGCATTGGACTTGACGTGCTTGACTATCTTCCAGGCGAAGTCCATATCGGCAAGAGCAGCCTCGTCAGGACGGGTCTTGGTGACGCACATTCCGGCGTTGATGACTTCGTCCGAGCGATCCTGGTTCTGGACAAGAAGGCCGCCGTTCACGCTGACGTACATATTGCGCGCAGCCTTGTCCTCGGACATATCCACCTTCAGGAGCCTGAGGTTCTTTTTGCTGCAGAGGATTTCGAGGGCTTCAGGGGTGAACGAAGGCGCCATAATGATTTCGAGGAAAATCGGCTTCATCGCTGAGGCCATCTCGGCCGTCACCTCGCAATTGGTGGCGACGATGCCGCCGAAGATGCTGACGGTGTCAGCCTCATAAGCCTTCTGCCAGGCGTCGAGACCGTCCTTGCCCACTGCCGCTCCGCAAGGGTTCATATGCTTCAGGCCCACGCAGAAAGGCTGTCCGGCGAATTCGCGGACTATGCTCAGCGCGGCATTGGCATCCTGGATGTTGTTGTAGGAGAGTTCCTTGCCGTTGAGCTGCTCGGCTCCGGCTACGGAGTACGGCACCTTCTCGGCGGATGCGTAGAACTTGGCCGCCTGGTGAGGGTTCTCGCCGTAGCGCAGGCCCTGCTTGATGTCGAATTCAAGGAAGAGCTTCTCAGGAAGACCGGCTTTCTCACGCATATAGGTGGAAATCATCATATCGTACTCGGCGGTATGGGTGTAGGCCTTTGCGGAAAGCTTCAAGCGGGTGTCGTCGGAGGTGAAGCCGTTGCTTTCGATCTCCTCGAGCACGGTGGCGTAGTCAGAAGGGTCGCATACGATGGTAACGTCCTTCCAGTTCTTTGCGGCGCTGCGCACCATTGAAGGGCCGCCGATGTCGATGTTCTCGATGGCATCCTCCATAGTCACGCCCGGCTTCGCGATGGTCTGGCGGAAAGGATAGAGGTTTACGCACACCAGCTCGATGGTGCTTATGCCCTGCTCGGCGAGGGTCGCCATATGCTCGGGAACGTCCCTGCGGGCAAGGATGCCTCCGTGCACCTTCGGGTGGAGGGTCTTGACGCGACCGTCGCAGATTTCAGGAAAGCCGGTCACCTCGCTGATGCCGATGGTCTTTACGCCGCTTTCCTCGAGAAGTTTCTGGGTGCCGCCGGTTGCGATAATCTCCCAACCGAGCTTCTGCAGTCCCTTGACAAAGGGCACGAGGCCCGTTTTGTCACTTACGCTTACCAATGCTCTCATATATAGTCCTGATTATTGAATTTCCTTCCGATAAGGATTCGCAAAATTACAAATTGTATTATATTTGCACAAATAAAGGCGATGAAACACACAGAAAACTCACATACCAGATAACCCGGCAGACAGTCCCGCAAGGGCTGTCTGTTTTTTATACCCAGCAAACCTATGATAATCAAAGGAGGAGAAATACTGATCGACGGGAAGAGAGTGCCTTCCGACGTACTTGTCAGGGATTCCAGGATACTTGCCATCGGCAACGACATCTTCACCCCTGAGGGAGAGGAGGTGCTTGACGCGAGCGGATGCCTGGTAAGCTACGGCTTTGCCGACCTGCACGTGCATTTCCGCGAGCCCGGCTACTCCTACAAGGAGACCATAAGGACAGGCTCGCTTGCCGCCGCCGCGGGAGGCTACACCTGCGTCTGCACGATGCCAAACCTCAACCCGGTTCCGGACAGCGTCGATAACATCGCTCTCGAGCAGGAGATCATAGACCGCGACGCCGTCATCGACGTTCTCCCCTATGCCTCCATCACGCTTGGGCGCAGGGGCGGCGAGCTGGTGGATTTTGCCGCTCTCAAGAACAGGGCTGTCGCCTTCTCGGACGACGGTTCGGGCGTGCAGGACGAGGCTATGATGAGAGCCGCAATGCTTTGTGCCGCCTCGCTTGACTGCGTTATCGCCGCCCACTGCGAGGACAACAGCCTGCTGCGCGGAGGCTACATCCACGAAGGCCGCTATGCCGCCGCCCACGGCCACAAGGGCATCTGCTCCGAGAGCGAATGGGGCCCGATCGCCAGGGACATCGAGCTGAGCGCCGAAACAGGCTGCCGCTACCACGTCTGCCACATCTCCACCCGCCGCAGCGTCGAACTCATAAGGGAGGCCAAGGCCCGCGGGCTGAAGGTCAGCTGCGAGACGGCGCCTCACTACCTTGCCCTCTGCGAGGACGATTTGCGCGAAGACGGCAGATTCAAAATGAACCCTCCACTGCGCAGCGCCGATGACAGGCAGGCCCTTATCGAGGGACTCTGTGACGGCACCATCGACGCCATAGCCACTGACCACGCCCCACACTCCGCAGAGGAGAAATCCAAGGGACTTCGGGGCAGCGCTATGGGAATTGTCGGCCTGGAGACAGCCTTCCCTGTGGTTTATACCACGCTGGTCAAGACGGGCAAGTTGAGCCTGGCAAGAGCCATAGACGCCCTGACAGACTCGCCTCGCAGGGTCTTCGGCTTGAAAGGCAGCCTCAAGAAGGGCGAAAAGGCGGACCTGTGCATCATAGACCTCAACGCCGGAGGCATCATCAGGGGCGAAAACTTCCAGTCTATGGGCAAGGCCACCCCGTTTGAGGGGATGGAATGCTGCGGACAGGTCAGATACACCCTCAAGGACGGAAAAATCGTTTGGAAAAATATATGAAAAAGATACTGTTCACCATCACCGGCAACACTTGCATAGCCCGCGACTGCTACAGGATGGAGCTCTGCTCCGAGACCGACTGCGGTGCGGCGGACGGAGAGTTCGTGGATGTGGCCATCGAGGGCTTGTACCTCAGGAGGCCGATTTCAGTATATGACTGTACTGAGCGCAGCCTGACCCTCATCTACAAGAATGTAGGGGCCGGTTCCGCCAGGATGGCGGCGATGGTTCCGGGCGAGAAGCTCGAGATCCTCACCGGCCTCGGGAAGTGCTTTGACCCTGAAGCAAGCGCGGGAGCCGCCCTGCTTGTCGGTGGCGGACTTGGAGCCGCGCCGCTCTATCGCATCTGCAGGGAACTGCTCGAAAGGGGGCGCAAGGTCAGTGTGATTCTGGGCTTCAACAAGGCGGACGAAGTGTGTCTTGGCGAGGATTTCAGGAAGCTGGGAGTGGAACCGCAGATAGTCACTGTTGACGGCAGCGTAGGGCTCAAGGGCTTCCCTACCGACGCCATCAGGCAAATCGCCCCGGAATTCGACTATTTCTACTGCTGCGGCCCTATGGTGATGATGAAGGCTGTCTGCACTATGCTGGACTGCCCGGGAGAAGCCAGCCTCGAAGAGAGGATGGGCTGCGCCGCAGGCTTCTGCTACGGATGCAGCATTATGACAAGCAATGGACCACGCAGGGTATGCAAGGACGGCCCTGTGTTCAAAAAGGAGGAAATAATATGGCAGTAAGGGATTTGAGCTGCGAACTTTGCGGCATCAGGCTCGACAATCCGGTAATCCCCGCAAGCGGTACTTTCGGCTTCGGTCTCGAGCTCGCAGGCGAGATGGACCTCAACGTGCTGGGAGGCATCAGCCTCAAGGGCAGCACCCTCAATGCGCGCTACGGCAATCCTCTCCCGCGCATCGCCGAATGTCCCGACGGGATGATCAACTCCGTCGGCCTGCAGAACCCGGGCATCGACGTCCTAGTCAACGAGAAGGTGCCTGCACTCAGGGAGGTCTACCAGGGCGCGGTCATCGCCAACATCAGCGGCTTCAGCCTCGAGGAGTACAGCGAGTGCTGCCGCAGGGCTGACGAATGCGAGGGAATCGACATCATCGAGGTGAACATCTCCTGCCCCAATGTCCACAACGGAGGAATGGCCTTCGGAACTTCCCCTCAGGCAGCAGCGCAGGTCACTGCGGCAGTGCGCAGCCAGGTCAAGGACAAGCCTCTGTTCATCAAGCTTTCACCCAACGTCACCGACATCGTCTCCATCGCGAAAGCCTGCGAGGAAGCCGGTGCGGACGGCCTGTCTCTTATCAACACCCTTCTGGGAATGCGCATCGACATAAAGCGCAGGCGAGCGGTGATTGCCAACAAGATGGGCGGTTTCTCGGGCAGGGCGGTCTTCCCTGTGGCGCTCAGAATGGTTTACCAGGTCAGCCACGCCTGCAGCATCCCGGTTATGGGCTGCGGCGGAGTGAGCAGCGCCGAAGACGTGATAGAGATGATGATGGCCGGAGCGAGCGCCGTCCAGGTCGGAGCGGAAAACCTGCGCAATCCTATGGCCTGCCCGGAAATCATCGGCAGACTGCCGGCCCTTATGGAGCAGCTCGGCATCGAATCCCTCAGTGACATTATCGGAATAATCGACTAAAAACTCTACTGATATGGCAAAAGACGTAATCATCGCCTGCGATTTCAGCAGCGCCCGACAGACTTTCGACTTCCTCGACAAGTTCGAGGGGACACGCAAGCCTTTCGTCAAGATAGGTATGGAACTCTATTATGCGGAGGGGCCTCAGATTGTGCGCGAAATCAAGCGCCGCGGCCATCCTGTCTTTCTTGACCTCAAGCTCCACGACATCCCGAACACGGTACGCAAGAGTATGAAGGTGCTCTCGTCCCTGGACATCGATATGACCAATGTCCACGCTGCAGGCACCATCGAGATGATGCAGGCTGCCATAGAGGGCTTGACCCGCCCGGACGGCACCAGGCCCCTGCTCATCGCAGTCACCCAGCTCACCTCGACCAGCCAGGAGCGTATGCAGCAGGAGCTGCTCATCGGCGCCGGCATAAACGAGACTATAGTCAAGTACGCCGACAACGCCCGCAAGGCAGGGCTCGACGGAGTGGTCTGCTCGCCCCTTGAGGCAGGAATGGTCAAGGAGGCCTGCGGAAAGGATTTTGTCACCGTCACTCCGGGCGTGAGGTTCGCTGACGCCGCCGCTGACGACCAGGTACGCATCACCACACCGGCAAAGGCCCGCCAGATCGGTTCGGACTACATCGTGGTCGGCCGTCCAATCACCGCCGCCGAAGATCCGGTTGCGGCATACAACAGATGTCTTGAAGAATTTTTAAATGACTGATATACAATGGAGAAGATTATCGCAGAAGAGCTCCTCTCAATAGGAGCAGTCTTCCTCCGCCCGGAGGAGCCGTTTACCTGGGCCAGCGGCATCAAAAGCCCGATCTATTGCGACAACAGGCTTACTCTCTCTGCCCCTTCAGTCCGCGAGAAGATTGAGCAGGGTCTCGCCAATCTCGTGAGGGAGCATTTCCCTGAGTGCCAGATGCTAATGGGCACATCAACAGCCGGCATCGCCCACGCTGCCATCACCGCCACCATCCTCGACCTGCCTATGGGCTACGTGCGCGGGGAGGCCAAAAGCCACGGCCGCACCAACCGCATCGAGGGACGTATGGACAAGGGCACCAAGGTAGTGGTTGTTGAAGACCTGATCTCCACCGGCGGCAGCGCCATCGACGTGGTCAACGCCCTGCGCGAGGAGGGAGCCGAGGTACTGGGTATCGTCAGCATCTTCACCTATGGAATGAAGAAGGGCCTCGAGCGCATCAGCGCAGCCCGGACCGTAAACTACTCCCTTAGCAACCTCGACGCCCTCGTGGAGGTGGCTGTATCAAAGGGTATCATCGCTCCGGAATGGAAGTCGAGGATACTCGCTTTCAGGGACAACCCTTCAGACGAATCCTGGATCAACAAATAGTTTGCGCGCGATATGAAACACCTCATAGACCCTACGGACATAACCAAGGAAGAGACCGACCAGATCGTCGCTCTCGCCGAAGACATCATCGCCCACCGCGAAAGATATCAGGGCAGTATGGCCCACCGCAAGCTCGCCACCCTCTTCTATGAGCCGAGCACCCGTACCCGCTTGAGCTTCACCTCCGCTATGATGGAGCTGGGAGGCAACGTGCTCGGATTCTCCGATGCCAAGAACTCCTCAGTCAGCAAGGGTGAGACCGTCCAGGACACCGTGCGCGTAGTAGGCTGCTTCGCCGACATCATCGCGATGAGACACCATATCGAAGGCGCACCCCTTGTAGCGGCCGAGGTATCCAGGGTGCCTATCATCAACGCCGGTGACGGCTCCCACAGCCATCCGACCCAGACCCTGACCGACCTGCTCACCATCAAGCGCGAGCTCGGCCACATCGACGGCATCACCATCGGCTTCTGCGGCGACCTGCGCTTCGGACGCACCGTCCACTCGCTGATCAAGGCCCTGTCCCGCTACAACAATATCAACGTCATTCTCATCGCGCCGGACGAGCTGCGTCTCCCTGACTACATCAAGCAGGACGTGTGCGACAAGATGGGAGTCGCCTACAAGGAGACTTCCGACCTTGACGAGGTGATGCCTGAGCTGGACGTGCTCTATATGACCCGTGTCCAGAAAGAGAGGTTCCTGGATGAAGACGAGTTCGACAGGGTAAAGGACAGCTTTGTGCTCGATGCCAGGAGAATGGCCCTCGCCAAGGAGAAGATGGCTGTGCTCCACCCGCTTCCGCGAGTCAACGAAATCCTCCCGGAGGTTGACAGCGACCCGCGTGCGGCCTACTTCCGCCAGGTCGAGAACGGAAAATTCGTCAGGATGGCGCTCATCTGCTCGCTTATGGACTGGAAGAACGATCCGGCCCACCAGATGCCTGTCCAGGAAGCCCCTGTGGTCAATCCTAATCTCCACTGCAGCAACTCCAAGTGCATTTGCAACAACGAGAAGGTAGAACCTCGTTTCAAACGTACCGAGAACGGAGTTGTACGCTGCTGGTACTGCGATTCAAAGGTCAGATAGTATCCTTCCAGACTTTCAGATACTCCTCCAGAGCCCACATCTCGTCACGATAGCGTGCGGCCTGGGTAAAGTCAAGCTGAGCGGCGGATTTCTTCATTATCTTGCGGTCCTCCTCGATGAGTTTCTCAATCTGGGAACGTGACATCGAACGGATGACGGGATCCTGAAGAAGTCCGGCCAGGTCGGCTTTGATGTGGCCGTCTGCATAGGCGCTGCCCGGGGCGCGGTGAGAATCGTGACCGAAGCCGACTGAGATTATTCCGCTGCCAAGGTCCGAAGGATTAGGGATATAGGTAGGGTCGTCGTAGGAATTCGGCGCGCTGTAGCGGCCGGTAGTGCCTCCGGCGAGACCCTTCGCCACAGGTTTTCCCTTGGAGCTGGTGAGTTCCCCTGCAAGTATGTTGCTCTTGGTCTCCACCTGGCGCGGCACTATATTGTGGAGCTTGTTGTACTCCATCTGCTTGCTGCGACGTCTGTTGGTTTCCCTGATGGTCTCTTCCATCGAAGGGGTGATCTTGTCGGCATACATTATCACCAGGCCGTTCACGTTCCTGGCCGCGCGACCTGCCGTCTGGGTCAGAGCCCTGCCTGTGCGCAGGAAACCTTCCTTGTCGGCGTCGAGTATGGCGACAAGCGAGACGGACGGGATATCGAGGCCTTCCCTGAGAAGGTTCACGCCCACCAGCACGTCAAACAGGCCGTTCTTGAAATCTTCGATGATTTCCACCCTCTCGGCCGTATCAACATCGGAGTGAATGTAGCGCACCCTTATGCCTATGCGCCGGAGATATTCGTCGAGCTCCTCCGCCATACGCTTGGTCAAGGTCGTGACAAGTATTCTCTCGTCTTTGTCCGCGCGCTTGCGTATCTCTTCCACGAGGTCGTCCACCTGATGCTCAGTCTTGCGCACCTCGACAGGAGGGTCCAGCAGGCCCGTCGGACGCACCACCTGCTCGACTATCAGACCGCCTGACTTGTTGAGCTCGTAGTCTGCAGGAGTGGCGCTGACATATACTGTCTGGCCCTTGAGGCTTTCGAACTCCTCGAATTTCAGAGGGCGGTTGTCGGCTGCCGCCGGGAGACGGAAGCCGTAGTCGATGAGCACGCTCTTGCGCGAATGGTCGCCGCCGTACATTGCGTGGACCTGCGGCAGGGTGACGTGGCTCTCGTCGATGAAGGTTATGAAATCTTTCGGGAAGTAGTCCAGCAGGCAGAATGGCCTCTGGCCTTCGGAGCGGCCGTCGAAATATCTGGAATAGTTCTCGATGCCAGGACAATAGCCCATTTCCTTGATCATCTCCAGGTCGTACTCGACCCTCTGCTTGAGGCGGGAAGCCTCAAGATTGCGGCCTATCTCCTGAAAATACTCCATCTGGCGCACCAGGTCGTCCTGGATGTGGGATACCGCCGCTGCGGTCTTCTCCTTGGAGGTTACAAAGTTGGTGGCGGGGAAGATGCTGATGCTGTCCACTTCATCCAGCTGGGCGCCCGTGACGGGGTCAATGATGCTGATGGCATCCACCTCGTCCCCGAAGAACTCTATCCTGACCGCCTGGTCGCTGCCCGCCGGGAAGACGTCCACCACATCGCCCCTGACCCTGAAGTTGCCGCGCGTGAACTCCGCCTCGGTTCTGTTGTAGAGGGCGTCCACGAGGCTGTAGAGCAGGCCGGTGAGGCTGCGTCGCTGGCCTCTGGAGACCTCGACCGTCTGGGCGTGGAAGTCTTCCGGGTTTCCGATGCCGTAAAGGCAGGATACAGATGAAATGACTATCACGTCCCTGCGCCCTGACAGAAGGGCGCTGGCCGCACTCAGACGCAGTTTTTCTATCTGGTCATTGATGCTCAAGTCCTTTTCGATGTAGGTGTCGGAAGAAGGGATATAGGCCTCCGGCTGATAATAATCGTAGTATGAAACGAAGTATTCTACCGCATTCTTGGGGAAGAAAGACTTGAATTCGCCGTAGAGCTGGGCGGCAAGGGTCTTGTTGTGGCTCAGGATAAGGGCGGGACGCTGGAGTCTTGCGATGACGTTCGCCATAGTGAAAGTCTTGCCCGATCCAGTAACGCCCAGCAGTGTCACGTCGCCTACGCCCGCCTCGAGGGCGGAGCACAACTCTTCGATAGCGGCCGGTTGGTCGCCCGAAGGTGTATAGTCTGATTCCAAATGAAAATTCACGCGGCAAATTTAACAATAATTGGTATATTTGCCGCGTTATCAGCAGTAGTGTAAAAATGTCCGGAAAATCAACTCTTGGCGGCCATCTCGCCGCAGCTATGGCTTACGCCATCTTCGGATTCAACATAGTTTTCTGCAAGGACATCGCCAACTCCCACACAGTAAGCCCCATAGTCCTATTCACCCTGCGTGCCCTGGGTGCCACTGCCCTTTTCTGGGCGGCATCCCTCTTCGGGAAAAAGGAAAGGATTGCAGGCAAGGATATGCTGCTCATAGCCCTGGCATCCTTCCTCGGCCTGTTCCTTCCCCAACTGACGTTTCTTGGGGCCATCACGATGACCACCTCCATTGATTCATCCATTCTGGGCACCCTCAGCCCTGTCTTCACGATGTTCTTTGCGGCAATCTTCCTCAAGGAGCCGCTGAGCTTCAAGAAGGTGGCGGGCGTGGCCATCAGTTTCGCCGGAGTGTTGATTCTGATTCTCAATTCCACGGCCGCCGCGGGCGGAGCTGACACGACCCGTCCTTTGGGAGTCGTTCTGATGGTGCTGAACGGCTTGAGCTTCGGGGCATACCTGGGCATCTTCAGGCCGCTGATATCCCGTTACAGCGTCATCAACTTCATGAAGTGGATGTTCCTCTTCTCGCTTCTGATGTCCCTGCCTTTCGCGGCCAAGGGCCTGGTAACTACCGACTACGGCGCCATCTCAGAGGCAACCGCCGCCGAAATCGCTTTCGTGATATTTTTTGCAACCTTCGTATCCTATTTCCTGATACCCGTAGGCCAGAAAAGGCTGAGACCTACCCTGGTCAGCCTTTACTCCTATCTCCAGCCAATAATCGCCACACTGCTGAGCATAGTCACCGGGCTTGACAGCCTCGGCTGGCAGAAAGTACTGGCGACTGTCCTCGTCTTCGGCGGAGTTGCCATCGTCAACCGCAGCCGCGCTCTGGAATAATTAGAAAAAATTGCGTATGTTTGCGTGTGTATGGACAAGTTGATAGAAAACGCACGCGCCGCCGCTCTTGTCGAGCTCAAAGACCTGACCAGGTCCAATGGCAAGCCTTTCATCGAACATCCCGACAATGTCGCAAGGATAGTTGAAGATGAAATAGGTCTGCCGGGAGAATGCGTTGCCGCCGTCTATCTTCACGAGGCCTCACGCACCAAGCCCGACTTCGATTTCAGTCCATATCCCAAAGACGTGGTAAAGATGGTTGAAGGCCTGAACCGCATCTCCACCATCAAACCCAAGGACACCCGTCTTGAGGCCGAAAACTACAAAAAGCTGATAGTTCAGTATTCTACGGACCCCCGGGTTGCAGTGATCAAGCTTGCCGACAGGCTCGAGATAATGCGCAACCTGAGCATCTTCCCGAAGTCCTCCCGCGACCAGAAGCTGCTCGAGACGCTTATGCTCTACGCTCCGCTCGCCCACCAGCTCGGCCTCTACAATATCAACAACGAACTGAACGATATCTGCTTCCGCCACTCCGACCCGGTCGAATACAGGGCCATCACCAACAAGCTGAAGGCCACCCAGAAAGACCGCGAGAAACTCACCGAGGAGTTCATCGAGCCGCTGAAGAAGAAACTCTCCGACGCGGGCATCAGCTACAAGCTGAAAATCCGCACCAAGAGCGCATACTCCATCTACAAGAAAATGCAGGTGCAGAAAGTGCCGTTCGAGGGAGTTTATGACGTGTTCGCCATCCGCTTCATCATCGACTGCGAGCCTGATCCAAAGCTGGAGAAAGACCTCTGCTGGAAGGTATATTCATACGTGACCGAGGAGTATATCCCGGACACAAAGCGCCTGCGCGACTGGCTTACCAATCCTAAGCCCAACGGCTACGAGTCCCTCCACATCACCGTCACCAACAGGGAGGGAGCCTGCATCGAAGTCCAGATCAGGACCAAGCGTATGGACGCCGAGGCTGAGAACGGCCACGCCGCCCACTGGTCTTACAAGGGCATCCAGCACGAACAGAATATGGACAAGTGGCTGCAGAGCGTACGCTACACCCTCGAGCACCCGTTCGAGGCGTCCGCCGAGGACCTGCCGCAGCCTCCTTCAAAGGAAATATTCGTCTTCACCCCTACCGGCGAATTGCGCAAGCTCTCCGCAGGGGCCTCAGTGCTTGACTTCGCGTTCAACATCCACTCCGGCATAGGTTGCCGCTGCACCGGAGGCAAGGTGAACGGCAAACCCGTCCAGATACGCGAGAAGCTCAAGACCGGAGACATAGTCGAGGTGATGACCGGCCGCAACCAGAGGCCGAGCCGCGACTGGCTCAACTGGGTGGTGACCTCCAAGGCAAGGACCAAAATCAAGCAGGAACTTGACGCCGACGAGCGCAGAGCCGCCTCCGAGGGACGCGAAATCCTCGAGCGCAGGCTCAAGAACTGGAAACTCGAGTTCCCGGACGAGCTCGCCACCGAGTTTATGAAGCAGCGCAAGTACAACTCAGTGCTCGCGATGATGGCTGCCATTGCCCACGAAGAAATCGACCCCAACGATATCAAAGCCTTCATCCAGCAGAAAGCCTGTGCAAGGCACGAGGGAGCCCAGGGTGCCGAACCATCGGCACTTGAGCAACCGAAGTCCTATTCGGCAGCCAGCAGCGATGACATCCTCGTCCTTAGCGCGAAGAACGTAAAGGGTATGGAATACAAGATGTCCAAGTGCTGCAACCCTGTCTTCGGAGACGACGTGTTCGGCTTTGTGACCCGCACGGAGGGCATCAAGATTCACCGTATGTCCTGTCCTAACGCAGCCAGGCTGATTGAACGCTATCCTTACCGCATCCAGAGGGTCATCTGGCAGGAAAGCCAGAGTGCCGGAGCCTTCCAGTGCACGCTTTCCGTCACCGCCGGTATGGAGCAGCCGGTGCTATCCGGTATTCTGGAGAGCATAACCCAGTTCAAGGTTTCGGTAAGATCCTTCAATATCAAGGAAAATCCACGGATCGGCACTTATGTCATCGCCATCCGCATCCTTGTCCCGTCCAACTCGGAGCTTGACAAGGTGATAAGCCAGATTTCAAGCTTGAAGAACGTTTTGAAAGTACACAGAGTCTGATGGAAAACAACGAATATCTGGACAATTACGAGCAGAGGCTCGAGCTGGGCCTGCTCAGAATCTGCGAGGGGGCGGGGCTGCTCGAAAGCGAGTTGCTCCGCAGCGAAGACCTCGACCAGACCTGGGAAGGCTATATAAAGGACTACGTAGCCGACGCTGTCTCCAACTTCAATGATTTCCCGGAAGCCGCCCTTGCCTGGGCAGCCTTTCTGGGGATGGGTGTCGCCCACAACTGGGACACCCACTGGACACACCACCGCCACGACAGCTACGAGTCCTACTACGGATCTCATGGCTGGGACGATATGGACGAGCACGTGCTCTACGGCATACTTGGCCTTCAGCGCGACTCCCAGCAGGCAAAGAAGATCTCGGACACCCTCCAGAGCTGCGCTCTCGCGTGCCTGGGGCTCATCCGCCACGAAGGCATACAGACCGAAACGGCACAGGGTTTCTATATCCTTGCCAGAAGCTACTCGGTATTCTATAGGATAGGCGCCTCGATTGAACTGAAGCGTCTGGGGTACAAAAAAGTCGCGGTAAACTGATTATTTGGCGCGGGAGCGCCTGTCAAGTTCGGCACGGAAGCGCGCCGCGTTGCGGTTGTGCTCCTGGAGCGTGCGTGCGAAGACGTGTGTGCCGGAGAAATCCGGATTGGCGCAGAAGTAGAGGTTGCCCCTGCCCCACTCCCCTCCGAAGTCGGGGTTTAGCACGGCATCAAGAGACGAGCGTGTAGGGACGCAGATGGGTCCCGGAGGCAAGCCTTTGTGCCTGTAGGTATTGTATTTGGAATCCACCTTGAGATGGGCATTCAGCACACGGGTCAGCGTATAGTTGAAGCAGAAGGCGATGGTCGGGTCGGCCTGAAGCGGCATCCCAATCTTCAGCCTGTTGAGGTACACGCCTGCAATCCGCGGCATCTCGGCCTCGTTGTTGGTCTCACCGTTGACTATTGAGGCCAGGGTCGAAACCTCATCACGGCTCAGGCCCAGCGCCGCTGCCTTTTGGAGCCTGTCTTCCGTCCAGAAGGCATCCACAGCCTGTTTCTGTATGTTGAGAATGTCCTTCACGGACGCGTCCCAGTAGATTTCATAGGTATCCGGCATCAGCAGCGAATAAACGGTGGCAGGAGTTGCACCGAATTCGGCGAGCAGGGCCGTATCTGAAAAGGCGTGGCGCACGGTAGCCGAATCGACCATCATCTGGCTGGCGATTTTGGCGGCAATGTTGTCCTTGCGGCGCAGGCTGCCCGACAGGGTCAGACGCACGGGGGTTTGCCAACCGTTGTTGAGCATACGCGCCACATACACGCTGGAGTTGGACGGGGAGACGGTATAGTGGCCCGGCTTCATATATTCCGCCACCTTCTTGGACTTGAAAGCCCTCTCGAGACTTCTGCGGCTTTTGGTTCCGGCCTTGCGACCGAGGGCATCAATCACGCGGCGGGGAGAGGTCTCGGGATAGACATAAATCTCTGCTGTCCGCGTGAAGTTGGGCACTTTGTTGTCACGCACATAGTTCCATCCCATAAGGGACACAAGAGCGGTGACGCACACGGTTCCGAAAATGAGAGTCGACCTGTTCATCCTGTGCCGCTATTTACTGAGTATGACGGTATCTCCTTCTTCAAGCTTCTTGTCAGCGATGAGCACGTTCATACGTTTGAGCGATGAAAGACGGACTCCGAAACGCTGGGATATCTCGCGCAGGGTTTCGCCGTCGTGGTCCACGACATATTTGCCGACCACGAACTTCGCCTGGGCCTTCTTGCGGGCGAGATAGACTCTGGTGCCCGGCTGCAGTTCCTCAATGGCGTCGAGGTCATTGTAGCGGAGCAGCTCCTTGAGGAAGAGATTGTAGCAGGCCGCAATGGACTCATAAGTCTGACCGTCAACCGAATAGATGAAAGGCACGCCGTTCTGCTCGAAGATTTCCTGGCAGGAAGCCACTTCCACTGACTCCTTGTAATCGCGTATCAGCTTCTTTTCATCCTTTACAGGTGCAGGCTTCGGGGCCTCTTCCTCATTTGGAGAAGGGGCCTGGACGACGGTACCCTTGTCGAAGCGGTAGAGCTTGTAATCTTCTATCAGAGTGATAAGTCTGGTGGCATAGTCCGAAGCCGTCGCGTATCCGGCTTTTTTCAAGCCCCTTGCCCAAGCCTTGTAGTCCTGGGGATCGAGGTCAAAGAGGAACTTGTAGCGGTCGCGGCCGCGCAGAAAGTCCGAGTGGTCGCGGAAGGAAGCCTCCACGCTCGGGTACACCCTGAAGCATTCGCCCTTGCGGTCATCGTCTTCCTTGATGGTCTTGCCCTTCCAGTCATTGTGGCACTTGATGCCGAAGTGGTTCTTGCCCTCGACTGCGAGCCTTGACTGGCCGGAGTTGGATTCGAGTATACCCTGGGCAAGAGTGATGCTGGCAGGCACGCCTGTCCTTTTCATCTCGCTGACGGCGAGCTTGGAATACTTCTCTATATAGCTGTTTCTCGGGTTATTGCCGGCTGCCAGCGAAAGGAATGCGGCAACGAGGATAAATGCCAAACGTTTCATAATCCGCTAAGATACTAAAATTCGAACACATCTCCATCCTGAGCAGCCACAGTATTTTCGAATACCGCGCGGCACTCGGCGATAAATGCCTCAAAATCAGTGATGCGGGACGAGTAGTGACCTACAATGAGCTTCCCCGCACCGGCCTGAAGGGCGCAGCGGGCCGCCTGGACAGTAGTCGAATGATAGCGGAACTCAGCCTTGTCGGCCATATCGTCGGTATAGGTCGCTTCGTGGTAAAGCACGTCCACGCCCCTCACGTAGTCTGCGAGCTCGTCAAAAGCCAGAGTGTCTGAGCAATATGCATAGGAACGGGGCTTGATGCCCTTCTGCACAGCCTTGGGATTGAGAATCTCGTCGAAGCGGTAGCCGTAGCATTCGATCTTGTGACGCAGCGGGAAGGCGCTCACCTGCACGGCTTTGGATTCGTGGACAAGCGTTGGGGAAGCCGCTTCCACAGGAGTGAAGCGGAGTTCGAACAACATTCCCTCCCCGAAGAAGTTGCGGTAAAAATTGAGGATGGGGCCCAGAGCCGCGGGGCCGTAGATGTATAGAGGGGCCGTCCTGCCATACATCGTAATGGTGCTCAGGAGACCGAAAAGGCCGAAAAGATGGTCGCCGTGGATGTGGGAAATGAAGATGGCCTCTATCTTGATGAAAGACAGATGGCAGCGGCGAATCATCTGCTGGGTTCCCTCCCCGCAGTCAATAAGAAACAAGCGCCCGTGGACTTGAAGCATCTGGGCGCTTGGATTTCTATCAGAAATGGGCATAGCCGAAGCTGTGCCCATTGTCGTCAGAGTAAAATTCATAAAGAATTATTCTCCCTTTGCAAACTTCTCCTTGAGTGCTGCAAGAGCGTCGATGTCGCCGAGAGTTGTCTTCTCGACATTTGCATTTACCTTCTTTACAGCCTTCTTGGTGTTCTCTACCTCTGCTGCTGCGGCCTTCTCCTTGACCTCGGCATAAGTGCGGAGGTGTGAGAGGAGGATGCGGCGGATTGAGCGGCGGAGCTCAACTACACGGAACTGGAGAGTCTCACCTGCAACAGCCTGCTTGCCGTCTTCCTTGACGAGCTCACGGGTGAATGCGAAGCCCTCAGCATCGCCCTCGAGGGTGATGTTTGCGCCCTTGTCGGTGATTGAAGCGATGGTACCCTCAACGGTAGCGCCAACAGGGTACTTGGCCTCAATCTCATCCCAAGGGTTAGGGGTGAGCTGCTTGTGACCGAGGCTGAGCTTGTGGTTTGGCTCATCGAAGTCAAGAATCTGAACGTCGATAACATCACCTGCAGAAACGAGCTCTGAAGGATGCTTGATCTTGTTCCAGCTGAGGTCTGAGATGTGTACCAGACCTTCAACACCGTCCTCAAGCTCTGCGAACACACCGAAGTTGGTGATATTGCGTACGGTAGCCTTGTGCTGGCTGCCTACAGGGTACTTGCTGCGGATGTTCTCCCAAGGGTTCTGGGTGAGCTGCTTCAGACCGAGAGAAATCTTGCGTGCATCACGGTCGATTGAGAGCACCTGAGCCTCAACCTCGTCACCTACCTTGAGGAAGTCCTGAGCGCTGTGGAGACGTGGGCTCCAAGACATCTCTGAAACGTGTACGAGGCCCTCTACGCCCGGCTCAATCTCGATGAATGCGCCGTAGTCAGCGATGAGGATAACCTTGCCCTTAACCTTGTCGCCAACCTTGAGGTTAGGATCGAGGTTGTCCCAAGGGTGTGGAGTAAGCTGCTTGAGACCGAGAGCGATTCTCTTCTGCTGCTCGTTGAAGTCGAGAACGACAACCTTGAGCTTCTGGTCGAGGCTGACAACCTCCTCAGGGTGGTTGATGCGGCCCCAAGAGAGGTCTGTGATGTGGATGAGACCGTCAACACCGCCGAGGTCAACGAATACACCGTAGTTGGTGATGTTCTTGACAACGCCCTCGAGTACCTGGCCCTTCTCGAGCTTGCCGATGAGCTCAGCCCTCTTCTGCTCCTGCTCTGCCTCAAGGAGAGCCTTGTGAGAAACGACCACGTTGCGGAAGTCCTGATTGATCTTGACGATTTTAAAGTCGATTGTCTGGTTAACGAACTGATCGTAGTCACGGATAGGCTTGATATCGATCTGTGATCCCGGGAGGAAGGCCTCGATACCGAAGATATCGACGATCATACCACCCTTGGTGCGGGTCTTCACGAAGCCCTTTACGATTTCATCCTTCTCGAATGCCTCGTTAACTCTATCCCAAGACTTGAGGGCGCGGGCCTTGCGGTGAGAAAGAACGAGCTGTCCCTTCTTGTCCTCTGCAGACTCTACGTAAACCTCAACCTTGTCGCCAACCTTGAGCTCAGGGTTGTAGCGGAACTCAGATACAGGGATGACACCCTCGCTCTTACCTCCGATGGTTACAACAACCTCACGCTTGTTGACTGATGTTACTTCGCCCTCGACAACCTCGCTCTCGACGATTTTTGAGAGGGTGTTGTCGTAAGCAGCCGAGATCTCGCTCTTGTCAGCGCCGTAAATGTCGCCGCCTTCGAACGCATCCCAGTCGAAGTCTTCAGGTGCCACTGAAGCGTTGAGCTTCACGGCAGCCTTGGTTTCCTTTTCTGCTGCAGCTGCAGCAGCCTTGTTTTCAATTGTTTCCATTGTAAAAATTAAAAAACAAACTATTTGTTAAACATTATGTATCGAGCCCTGTCCGACATTGCCGGATTCAGGGCGCGCAAAGATAAGAATAATTTCGGGTTTTGCAAAGGCAAAAAGAAGGCTAGAGCATTTTCTTCTTCTTGAATATCAGCCAGAAACCTATGAGCAGCACCACCATCAGGAGAACTATGGCTATCCAGGCCCACCACTGGTCGGCGAGCGGCAGACGGACGTTCATGCCGTAGAAGCTGGCCACGAGGGTCGCAGGCATAAGCATAATGGACACGAAGGTGAAAATCTTCATTATCCTGTTCTGCTCGAGGTTGATGATACCCACTACCGTATCCTGGAGATACTCCAGACGCTCGAAAGTGAAGTTGATGTGGTTGATAAGCGAGGCGATATCTTGCAGGATGACCGTAAGATCCTCGCGCATCTGCCCCTCTTTCGGGCACTTGCGGCTCTTGAGCACATTGGAGATCATCCTCTGCTTGTCGACTATGTTTTCCCTCACGGTCATCGCGTTCTCCTGAAGCTGATTGATGTCCAGGAGGAACTCCTCGTTGATGTCCTCTTTCTGGTTGATGCGCTTGCTGAACTGGGCGACGTCCTTGGAGATGAGCTCGACGATATCCGCATCCAGATCGACACGCTTGTCCATTATCTCGACGAAAATGGTCATTCCGTCAGGATACTGGTCGCTCAGGGCCTGAATCTTCATCTGAAGGGTATTGAAGGAACGCACCGGATTCTCCCTGATGGTGGTCAGGATGCCGCCCGTAAGGATAAAGGACACCAGCTCCATCGACATCTCGTCATCGGCCGGCGACAGGAAGTTGGTATTCGCGAAGATGGAGCCGCCCTCCTCATAGAAGCGCGATGAACTCTCGATCTCTTCCGCTTCGGCGCGGCTCTGGACCTCAGTCCCGAGGAACGCCTCAACCGCCCTCTTCTGTTCTCCCGTAGGCTGCAGGAGATCTATCCAGAGGACACTTTCTTTGCTGATAGCAGCAAACTCCGTTTCAGACTGTGCAAAGACGATTTCCGTCCCTTGTCTGTAGAAAATCTTGATCATATTCCTTCCTTGTGTTTTCCCGGCGCATTGTCGGAAGGGGTTAATATTACGGGCTAGCGGCCAATACGGAGATGGCAGCCTACAAATATATGGATTTTTCTTGGAAATATAAGTAACTTTGCCTCTCCTGACACCGCAAAAAAATGGGAATAATTGAAGCCTTGCTCACTGCCGTTTCACTCTGCGCCGACTGCTTTGCGGTCAGCCTGTGCTCCGGCACCACGATAAAGAAAATCACCGCGCGCCGCCTGACGGGCCTCGCCCTCATATTCGCAATCATACAGGCCGGCCTGCTGGGAATAGGCTATCTCGCAGGAAACCTTCTTATCGGCCTGATTTTCAAGATTTCGCACATCGTGGGCTTCCTGCTCCTGCTGTATGTTGGCGGCTCGATGCTCATCGAGGGCATCAGGGGCGAGGAGGAAGCGCTTAATCTCAACGGGCTGCTGAATGTGGTTATCGGCGGTGTGGCCACAAGCATAGACGCACTTGCGGTCGGAGTCGCCCAGTCCATGGCCAGACTTGACGGGAGCAGCTTCCGGATACTGTTTGCAAGCGTTTTCGCTGTGACCGCGCTGAGCGTTATCGCCGGCGTGTGGGGCGGCAAGACCCTCGGCTCGAAGCTTGGCAGGTGGGCCGAAATCATCGGCGGCTGCGTGCTCATCGGCATCGGAGTATCGCTGCTCTTCTGAGCCCTATGGCCTGAATGGCTGGCGCGCCGCAATCGAACGCCCGAGAGTCAGGCTGTCGGCATACTCGAGGTCGTCGCCGAAGCCCAGGCCGCGCGCGAGGGTGGAAACCTTAACCCCCAGCGGGGCTATCTTGCGATAGATATAGAACGAGGTCGTCTCCCCCTCCACGTCGCCGCTCAGGGCGAGAATCACCTCCACATCCGAAGCCTCCTCCCCGAAAGCCTGAAGCCTTGACTCAAGCTGCGCAATATTCAGGTCTGAAGGGCCTACCCCGTTGATGGGAGAGATGATGCCTCCGAGAACGTGGTACACGCCACGGAACTGACCGGTCGCCTCCACGCTCATCACGTCCCTGATGCTTTCCACAACGCATATCGTCCTGTGGTCCCTAGAGCTGTCGCCGCAAATCGGACATACATCCCCGTCAGCTATCATCATACAGGTCCTGCAGTAGCGCACATCCGTGGCGAGCCTTTCGACCGAGTGTGCAAAATGGCGTATGTTTTCTTCCGGCTGGCGAAGCAGGTGCAGCACAAGGCGCAGGGCGCTGCGCGAGCCTATGCCCGGCAGGGAGCTCACCGCCTCGACGGCATCCTGAAGAATCTGCGAAGGGTACTTCTCGTTGAACATAGGCGCAAAGTTACAAAAGAAAAGGGGATGACCAATGCCATCCCCAAATTGTTCTGCTTATGTGCGGAAGACTACCTTGCCTTGCCGTTTGAGCCGAGAACGTTGTAAATCTTGTGGAGATACATCTTCTTCATCTCCTCACGTGCAGGCTTGAGATACTGACGAGGATCGAAGTGGCTAGGGTTCTCAGCGAGGTGCTTGCGGACTGCGGCGGTCATTGCAAGACGTGAGTCAGAGTCGATGTTGATCTTGCAGACTGCACTCTTGGCTGCCTTGCGAAGCTGCTCCTCAGGTATACCGACAGCGTTAGGAAGGTTGCCGCCGTACTTGTTGCACATATCAACATATTCCTGTGGCACTGAAGATGAGCCGTGGAGAACGATAGGGAAACCAGGGAGCTTCTTCTCGATAGCCTTGAGAACGTCGAATGCAAGTGGCGGAGGTACGAGACGACCGGTCTTCTCGTCGATGGTGCACTGCTCAGGCTTGAACTTGTAAGCGCCGTGAGAGGTACCGATTGAGATTGCCAGAGAGTCGCACTTTGTCTTCTTCACGAAGTCGATGACTTCCTCAGGCTTAGTATAGTGTGAAACCTCTGATGCAACCTCGTCCTCAACGCCTGCGAGCACACCAAGCTCAGCCTCTACGGTAACACCGTGCTTGTGCGCATAGTTGACAACCTTGCGGGTAAGGGCTACATTCTCATCGTAAGGGAGGCTTGATCCGTCGATCATTACTGAAGAGAAACCGAAATCCACACAGCTCTTGCAGGTCTCGTAGCTGTCACCGTGATCGAGATGGAGTACAATCTGAGGCTTCTTCCAGCCAAGCTCCTTTGCATACTCGACTGCGCCCTGGGCCATATAGCGAAGGAGAGTCTGGTTTGCATAGTTGCGTGCGCCCTTTGAAACCTGAAGGATGACAGGAGACTTTGCCTCTGCTGCGGCCTGGATGATGGCCTGAAGCTGCTCCATATTGTTAAAGTTGAAAGCTGGGATGGCGTAGCCACCCTTGACTGCCTTTGCAAACATCTCAGTAGTGTTTACAAGGCCAAGTTCTGTGTAAGAAACCTTCATAAAATAAGTATGTTTGAAACTAACTATTCAAAATTTCGTGTAAAATTAACTATTTTTGTGGAAACTACATAATTATGCCAGGTAAAGTCGTTATTTTTTCAGCTCCTTCGGGCGCAGGTAAGAGCACAGTTGTCAACCACTTGCTCTCCATCTACCCGGAATTCGAGTTCTCCATATCGGCCACATCGCGCCAGCCGCGCGGTACGGAAAAGGACGGCGTCGAATATTATTTCCTCGAAGCCGGGAAGTTCCGGGAACTGATTTCCCGGGACGCCTTCGTCGAATATGAGGAAGTTTACCGCGACAGGTACTACGGCACGCTCAAAAGCGAAGTCGACAGAATCTGGGCAAAAGGCAAGGTCATAATCTTCGACGTTGACGTCAAAGGCGGATACAACCTGAAAAAATACTTCGGGGACTCAGCCCTTTCGGTACTGATTGTCCCGCCCAGCCTGGAAGTGCTGGAGCAGCGCCTGCGCGGGCGGGGCACCGACAGCGAAGAAGCCATAATCGAAAGGCTCGGCAAAGCCGGCAGCGAGCTGGAATTCGCAAAGGGCAAATTCGACATCGAACTGGTCAACGACAAACTTGAGGATACTTTTGCGGCAGCGGAGGCCGCCATTGACGGATTCCTATGCGCATAGCTGTTTACTCTGGCTCTTTCGACCCCCTTCACATAGGGCATCAGGCGATTATGGAATACCTGACAGGCGTCAGGCATTTCGATTGGGTGTACCTGGTCATCTCGCCGCAGAACCCGCTGAAGTCGCCGGAGAAAGCCCTGAATGCGCAGCAACGCTACCAGGCGGCCATAGAGGCAGTTCGCCGCCACCCCGAACTCCACGTCTGGGTGGACGACATAGAGCTGGGAATGAGCGCGCCGCACTATACCATCCGCACGCTTGACGCCCTGAAAAAGCGCGAGCCGGGCAATGAGTTCACCCTGGTCGTAGGGGCGGACAACCTCCAGAACATACACAAATGGAGGGACGCTCCCCGCCTGCTGAGCGAATACGGCATCGCCGTCTATCCGCGTTCGGGCTACGACCACGAGACTTTGCGGAAAATGCTTTTCGAGGAATGCCGCAAGATGCCTGCGCCCTACGTGCTGGACGCCTCCTCGATTCACGCAACCGAAGGTACCGTTTCCCTCGAGGAATACGAAAGCCTATACAAAATACAGATTATCGACGCACCAATAGTCAACGTCTCTTCAACCGAGATACGGCAGAAGCGGGAGCAGGGACTTGACGTGTCAGATTTATTAATGTAACACAACGATGAACAAACTATCCATCGCAGTGGCAGCTCTTTTGCTGGCCGCCTGCGCAAAACCAACGACCTTGAACCTCTGCCCGGCAAACGGGCAGGACGACGTCAACCCCGACACCCGGCTGGTCATCACCTTTGCCGGAGCCCCGAACCTGGGCGAGTACGGCAAGATAAGGGTCTTCGATGCAGCCGACGACAGCCTGATTGACAGTCTGGACATAAGCATCCCTGCCGGGCCTACTGAAGGACGCACATACGGCCCCGAATGTGATTACATCTCAGTCCCTTACGACTACAGTCGCAGCTTTGTCCCGACCAACCGCAACACCCTGCCGGGCACGCCTTCCGGCGGCGCCGAGCCGACCTCTCGCGACATGCAGCTGACCATCATCGGCGGCTTCACCGACGGCTTCCGCTTCCACCCTGTCATCATCAACGGCAACAGTGCCACCATATACCTCCACAACAATATGCTGGAGTACGGCCACAAGTACTATGTGACCATCGACAAGGAAGTCTTCAGCGAGGAGAGCTTCAAGGGCATCTCCAAGGGCGAGTGGAGCTTCAGGACCAAGAAATCCGGCCCTGCCGACCCTTACAACCTCAGTGTCGAGGCCGACGGCAGCGGAGATTTCAACACCGTGCAGGGCGCCCTTGACGCCGTTGCGGACTTCTGCGACAAGACCACCGTCATCAGCGTCGGCGAAGGCGACTTCGAGGAGATAGTATATGCGCGCAACAAGACCAACGTGACCATCAAGGGCAAGGGTATGAACAAGACCAAGGTTCATTACGCCAACAACGAGGTCTTCAACCCGCATCCCCTCAACATCAAGACCAATGAGAAGAGGGGCACTTACCCGTCAAGACGCGCAGCCTTTGCTCTTGACAATTGCCACGACATCCAGCTTTACGACATGACGATTGCGACCGACAGTTACGGCCAGGCGGAAGGCCTGCTGCTCAACGGCGAGCGCATCGCCTGCTATGGCATCCGCGTCATCGGCTCCGGCGACGCCCTTCAGGCCAACGGCACGATATATATGGAGAATTGCGAGGTTGAAGGCGACGGGGACACCATCCTCGGCCGCGGCAGCATCTTCGCATACCGCAGCACCTTCAAGAACCACGGCGGGCCGCTCTCCTGGGTGCGCAACTTCAAGCCGGACCACGGCGACGTTTTCCTGGAGTGCCACTTCGAGGGTACGAAGGACAATCCGGCAGACTTCGGAAGGGTAAACATCAACTATGGTCAGAGCTATCCTGACGCCGAGTTTGTCCTGCTCAACTGCACCACCCGCCACATCATCCCTCAGGGCTGGAGCAGCATTGCCCACCAGACCTGCACGATGCTCGAGTACAATACAAAGGACGCAGACACGGGAATGCCGGTTGATTATTCACAGCGCCACGAATATTCCCGCGTTCTCGATGCGGAAAAGGACTCTGTCACAATCGCGAACTACAGCAACCCTGCCTACGTCCTCAATGGTTGGGAACCTCTGTCCCTTATCAATTAAACGGTACCCTGCTCAAGCATAGCGGTAGCGACCTTCATAAAGCCGGCGACATTGGCGCCCTTTACGTAGTCGATGCTTCCGTCCGCTTGAGTGCCGTACTTCACACAGGCCTCGTGGATGGACTTCATAATGTAGTGAAGCTTCTCGTCCACCTCCTTGCCGCTCCAGCTGATATGAGATGCATTCTGGGTCATCTCCAGACCTGAGGTTGCAACGCCTCCGGCATTGACGGCCTTGCCCGGCGCAAAGATGATGCCGTTGTGCTGGAAGAAATGGATGGCATCAGGCTGGCAACCCATATTGGATACCTCGCAGCAGCACCAGGTGCCGTTTGCCTTGAGCTCCTTTGCATCTTCGAGCGAGAGCTCGTTCTGGAAGGCGCAAGGAAGGGCAATATCGCACTTCACGCTCCAGGATTTCTTTCCCGCGTGGAATATAGCCTTTTCAGGGAACTTGACTGCCATATCCTCCACCTTGTCTCGGTTGGATGCGCGCATTACAAGCATATAGTTGATCATCTCGCGGGTGATGCCCTCAGGAATCTCGCAAACGCCGTCCGGTCCGGAAACGGCCACAACCTTCGCTCCCAGTTCGGTAGCCTTGATGCAGGCGCCCCAGGCGACGTTGCCGAAGCCCGAAACGGCCACCCTGCAACCCTTTATGTCGCGTCCCGCCTTGGCGAGCAGATTCTCCACGAAGTACAGGGCACCGAAGCCGGTTGCCTCAGGCCTGAGGATGGATCCGCCCCAGGTTGAGCCCTTGCCGGTGAGCACGCCGGTGTTGTACTCGCGGGCGAGTTTCTTGTACATACCGTAGAGATAGCCGATTTCGCGTCCGCCTACGCCCACATCGCCGGCAGGGATATCCTGATCCGGGCCGATGCACTGCCAGAGTTCAAGCATAAAGGCCTGGCAGAAACGCATTATCTCGGCATTTGACTTGCCTTTCGGGTCGAAATCCGATCCGCCCTTGGCGCCACCCATAGGAAGTGTGGTGAGGGCATTCTTGAAGGTCTGCTCGAAACCGAGGAACTTGAGCATCGACAGGGACACAGCCCTGTGGAAGCGAAGGCCACCCTTATATGGTCCGATTGCGGAGTTGAACTGGACACGGTAGCCGGTATTGGTCTGCACGACGCCCTTGTCATCAACCCAGGTCACGCGGAAGGTAAAGATACGGTCCGGCTCGACCATACGCTCGACAATCTTTGCGTCCTCGAACTCGGGATGTTGGTTATAAACTTCTTCGATGGACTCCAGAACTTCCTGTACAGCCTGCAGGTATTCGCTTTCTCCGGGATACTTCGCCTGGAGACGATCCATAATTTCTTGTGTTTTCATTATTTGTGGTCAGTTAGTTAGTATGTGTTATTCAGTGTTTACAGCACTTCCCAGGTCGAACCGCTGTTAAGCAGGTCATCAACGCACTGGATGCTCGACTTTGAGGCCACAGCCTTCATCTGGTCGCGGACACCGTCATCGTAGGTGATGTCCTTGACGTCGCGAATGACGCCCAGGGCGACAGGATAGTCCGGGCCCTTCATATCGGCCAGAGCCATATGAATGCCGATATTGTCGGTGTGGGCATCGTGGATGAGGATGTCATCTTCGGTGAAGCCGCCTTCGCCTATGCGCACGACGCGTATCTTCTTGCCGTCATAGATGAGTCCCTTTTCGCGGTTCTTGCCGAAAATCATCCTTTCACCCTGGCGCAGGACGATGGTGTTGTCCGCTTTAAGCTCCGGATCACTGAGGCTCCTGTGGGCGCCGTCATTGAAAATCACGCAGTTGGTGAGCATTTCCATCACGGCGCAGCCGTCGTGAAGCGCGGCTGCGGTCATAATCTCCTCGTTGAGCTTGAGTTCCACGTCAAGGCTACGGGCAAAAAAGGTACCCTTGGCGCCGAGCACAAGCGAACCCGGGTTGAACGGATGTTCCACCGTGCCGTAAGGCGA
This sequence comes from Bacteroidales bacterium, assembly GCA_016295245.1. Lineage (GTDB taxonomy): Bacteria > Bacteroidota > Bacteroidia > Bacteroidales > UBA932 > Cryptobacteroides. The sequence goes on from JAEDLO010000004.1 coordinate 25,581, forward strand.
GGTCTTGGTTATGGCACCTAACTTCGAAGTCGGAGAATACTGCCCCTTGGTCAGACCGTATATCTGGTTGTTGAAGAGGATGATATTGATGTCTATGTTGCGCCGGATGGCGTGGATGAAGTGGTTGCCTCCGATTGCGAGGGCATCACCGTCACCGCAGGCCTGCCATACGGTAAGCCAGGGATTTGCCACCTTGATGCCGGTGGAGATAGCGGTCGCCCTGCCGTGGATGCTGTGGAAGCCGTAAGTATCCATATAATAAGGCAGACGCGAACTGCATCCGATGCCGGACACCACCACATAGCGTTCCTTGGCGTAGTCGAGGGCCTGACTTACCTTGGGAAGTGCCCTCTGAAGGGCTGCAAGCACGGCGTGGTCGCCGCAGCCCGGACACCAGCGTACTTCCTGATCGCTCTTGAAATCCTTGAATGTCAGTGTTGCCATAGCTATTTCTCCTTATTGATTGCATCCACCAGCTCACCCACAAGGAACGGCTGGCCCTGGATTTTGTTGCACTTGATGAAATTGACCTTCGGGAAACGGGCCCTCAGGTAGTCGGCGAACTGGCCGCTGTTGAGCTCGCATACGAGCACCTTCTCGAAGGAGCTGAAGACCTTTTCCGTGTTGGCCGGAAGCGGGTTGATGTAGTCGAAGTGGGCGTAGGAAACGCCTTCACCGACTTCGTGCACGGCCGAAAGGATGTGGCCGTAGGTGCCGCCCCAGCCGATTACCAGGAGCTTACCCTGAGCCGGTCCGTGAAGTATCTCAAGCTGAGGGATGTCCCTGGAGATGAGCTCGACCTTGCGGGCGCGCTCGCTGACCATCTGCTCGTGGTTCTGGGGATCTGTTGACAGGACACCCGCGTGATTCTTTTCAAGACCGCCGACACGGTGCTCAAAGCCCTTCTGGCCAGGCACTGCCCAGCGCCTTACGAGCGTCTCAGGATCCCTCTCGAAGGGTTTGAAGCGCGCCCCGTCCTCAAGAAGTCCGCGTACGAACGGCGGTTTGATTTCAGGATAGTCCTTCATTGCCGGGATGAGCCACGGCTCGGAACCGTTGCCCAGGAAGCCCTCGGAGAGCAGAATCACCGGTGTCATATGCTCCACGGCAATCTTCGCCGCCTGGAAGGCCGCGTCAAAGCAATGCGCAGGCGAGTGTGCGGCAATGACAGCCATAGGGCATTCGCCGTTGCGCCCGTAAAGAGCCTGATTGAGGTCGGACTGTTCGGTCTTTGTCGGCAGGCCGGTTGAAGGGCCTCCGCGCTGCACGTCCACTACCACGAGCGGAAGCTCGGCCATAACGGCCAGGCCCATCGCCTCGCTCTTGAGCGAGAGACCGGGACCGGAAGTGGTGGTGACGGCAAGGTTTCCGGCAAAGGCTGCGCCGATGGCCGTACAGATGCCGGCTATCTCATCCTCCGCCTGGAGGGTCTTGGCGCCAAGGTTCTTGTGGATTGCAAGCTCTTCGAGGATGGCCGTCGCCGGGGTTATCGGATAAGAGCCGCAGAAAAGCGGCAGGCCGGATTTCTCAGAAGCGGCCAGCAGGCCCCAGGCCGTTGCCTGGTTGCCCGTTATGTTGCGGTAGCGTCCCTTCTTGAGATTGTGCGACGGCTCAACGGTATAGGTGTTTGCAATCGCCTGGATATTGGCGGCATAATTGTAGCCGTCATTGAGCACCTTCTTGTTTGGCTCAATCATTTCGGGATGCTTCTTCGAGAACTTTTTCTCAAGGTATTGGTAGATGTACTCCAAAGGACGATTGTACAGATAGCAGGCAACGCCGAGAGTGAACATATTCTTGCACTTCGACACGGCCTTGTTGTCCATACCGCTGTCCTTGAGGCTCTCGCGTGTGAGGGTTGAGATCGGAGCCACAACCAAGGCTCTGTCTTCAACTCCGAGTTCATTAAAAGGATTGTCGGTCTTGAATCCGGCTTTTCTCATTCCGGCCTCGTCAAAGGCATCCTGGTCAACCAGGATCATCGCCGTCCTCTTGCACCATTTGGCATTTGCCTTGAGGGCGGCGGGATTCATAGCTACGAGCAGATCACAGAAATCACCGGGAGTGTTGACATCCGAATTGCCGATGTGAACCTGAAAACCGGAAACGCCGGAAACCGTGCCGTGAGGGGCGCGGATTTCTGCCGGATAGTCCGGGAAAGTGGAAAGACCGTTGCCGTAGATTGCCGACATATCAGCAAACAAGGACCCGGTGAGCTGCATTCCGTCACCCGAGTCTCCGGCAAACCTGATCACGACGTCTTTGACGTCAATGACTTTGTGTTTCATTAGTGTTAGTATTAGTTATATGGTATTGAAAAAAATGCCCCACTTCTAAAGCGGGGCATTCACAATTGGGCCTATTGCTGCTGCTGAGCGGCCTGAGCCTGAGCCTGAAGCTCCGCCTGGAGGGACTCGAGCGTCCTGTCGTCAGGGATATTGAGAGCCTTGCGGGCTGCAGGTGTAAGGTCATCGCTCTGGCTTGCGTCGAAGTAAAGCGGAGTGTTCACGTCAAAGACATAGATGTAACCGCCCTTCTTCGCGAGCTCCTTGACAATGTCGCCTGCCTTCTGGTAGATAGGGGCCATCAGAGTTTCCTGCTGCTGGTTGAGCTCAACCTGGATTGACTGGCTGAACTCATTGATTCTCTGCTGAATCTCGGTGAGCTCCTTCTCCTTGCTTTCGCGGATAGCCTGAGTCCAGCTGCTTGCCTTGGTCTGGTAGGTCTGGTACTTGGTGTTGAACTCCTCAACCATGGCGGCGTAAGTTTCGTTTGCCTCCTGGCTTGAAGCATTCATCGTCTGTCTTGCTGCGTCTGCCTCAGGTGAAAGCTGTACGAGTTCAGAGAAATTCACGTGAGCGAATTTGTTCTGTGCGCCTGCTGAGATTGTAAGGATTGCCGCTGCGGCAATCAGGATGATCTTTTTCATATTGTTACTTAATTAAAATTGTTGTCCGATTACGAAATGGAACTGGCTGCCTCCGGTGCTTGCGTCATCAAATCCGTAACCCCAGTCAACACCAAGAAGACCAATCATCGGTAGATAGATGCGAATTCCGACTCCGGCGCTGCGTTTAATCTGGAAAGGATTGAATTTTCTTATGTCAGACCAGCAGTTTCCACCCTCAAGGAAGAGGAGAGCAAAAATTGTCGAGGTCGGCTGGAGGATGATAGGGTAACGGAGCTCGACGGTGAACTTGTCATAGACGTTACCTGCATAGGCATAACCGTTGGAGTTATATGCAGAAGGCTCATACGGGGTGAGCGAGTAGTTCTGGTAGCCTCGGAGCGATATAACTTCCGAACCGTAGGTGTTGTAGCCCGACATACCGTCACCACCGAGCAGGAAGCCCTCGAACGGAGAGTAACCCCAATTGCGGTTGTAGTAGCCGAGGAAGCCGAACTGCGCCCTGGTCATAAGGATGAGGTCGCCGGCAAGCTGGGTGTAGGTGGCGCCGGACAGCTTCCACTTGTGGTACTCAATCCACTTGTACCTCTGCTTCGAAGTCCACTTGTCATAGTTGATGTCCTTGTAGCTGCCGACATTAACCTTGTTGCCGTTGGCATCGTAGTCCTTCTTGCGCAGGAGCGAATAAGGAGGAGTCAGCTGGAGGCTGAACGAGAAGTCGGATCCCTGACGAGGATAAATCTGCTGGTCGGTGGAATTTCTGGTCAGGTTGAGCGAATAGCTGAGGTTGTGGGAGATACCGTCATCGAAGATGAAGTAGCCCGAATACCAGTTGGTAAGCTTGTAAGTCTGCCAGCTGAGGCCATTGTAGAGGATGAAGTAGTTGTCAGGCCACTTCAGTCGGGTACCGATAGAAGCAGAGAAGCCGAACACCTCCATCTGGCGATCGTGGCTTAGGATGTTGAGTGCCAGATATGAGTTGGTCTGGCGGGTATAGTATGCGCCGAGATTGAGCGAGGTCGGTTTTTTGCCGAAGAGCCAAGGCTCGGTGAAACTTGCAGTGAGTGCGGTGTAATAGGTACCGTTGGTCTGGAAGCGGAAGGCAAGGTTCTGGGCATCTCCCAGAGGCACGGGCCTCCAGGCTCCCTTGTCGAACATTCTCTTGGTAGAGAAGTTGTTGAAGCTTACGCCGACGGTTGCAACAAAGGTGTTTCCACCCCAACCTCCGGACACCTCAAGCTGTGAGGACGGTTTTTCAGTGACGTTGTAGACAAGGTCAACCGTGTTGCTGGTCGGTTTCGGGATGAGACTCCATCCGGTATTCGCGTCCATAATGGCTTCAGGGTCGAACTGACCCAGAGAGGCGATTTCCCTGATAGAGCGCTCGAAATCGGTCTGGCTGAAGAGGTAGCCCGGACGCGTGAATATCTGGCGACGGACGACTTTCTCGTTGGTCAGGTCGTTACCGTTGATGATGATGTTGTCAAAAGTAGCCTGCTTTCCTTCGGAGATTCTCATCTCTACGTCCACGGAGTCGTTCTGGATGTTCACCTCCACAGGAGTCAGGTTGAAGAAGAGGTAGCCGTTGTCGCGGTAGAGCTTGGTAACATCGTAGTCACCCTGCTTTCCGCCGCCGTACAAGCGCTTCTCCATAGTCACTACGTCATAGATGTCACCGCTCTTGATGCCGAGCACCTCATTGAGGGCTTCGGAACTGTAAACGGAGTTTCCCGTCCAACTGATGTCCCTGAAGTAATACTTTTCACCCTCGTCGAAGACAAGGTCGATGGCCAGCTTCTTCTTGCCTTTCTTGGTATATACATAATAGATGGAGTCGCGCACCAGTCTGGCGTCGCGGTAGCCGGCCTCGTTGAAGGCCGAAATCGCATTCTTCTTGTCGGCGATATACTCCTTTTCGTTGAATTTCTTGCTGTGGAAGAAGTTGTAAATCTTGTTAGACTTGGTCTTCTTCATCTCCTTGGCAATCTTGAATTCCTTGACGTTTTCGTTGCCTATGAAGTTGATGTCCCTGATCTTGATCTTCTCACCCTTGTCGATGTTGAAAGTCACCTTGATGGCATTCCTTACCATTGTGTCCTTTGCCACATCCACGGTCACGTCGCAAAGCAGGAAGCCCTTCTCGGAGAAATAGCGCTTGATGATGTCGCAAGTGGTCTTCTCCACATACTCCGAGAACACTCCGCCCCTTCGTAGCGAAACTCTCTCCATAATGTCCTTCTGCTCGGAAGTCTTGATGCCCGTAAATGACCAGCGGGACATCCTCGGACGCTCCTTGATGGCTATCTTGAAGAAGGCGGTGTCGCTTGTCGCGTTGAGGCTGTCGACGCTGATGGCCACATCCTCGAAAAAGCTTCTGATCCAAAGGCGCTTGACCATATTGGTAAATTCTTCGCCCGGCACCGTGACATCCATTCCTTCGCGCATACCTGTCTGGGAGATGATCTGCTGGTCACTGTAATAGGTATTGCCTTCGACCTTGATTCCACCCACCACGTACTTCTTGGGATGATTGTAATCCACCTCCGGCACAAGTGACTGGGCTGACGCGCTGAGCGCAAGTCCGGCCGCAAGGCTGAAGCAGACAAGTATCCTTCCTAATTTCATCATTTGGCTGTAAAAATGTGCAAATATACCAATTATTTGATTTTTCCGAAACGCCTGTCCCTGCCTGCGAACTCTTCGAGCGCATCCACGAACTCTTTTTCCCTGAAGTCAGGCCAAAGCACATCGGTAAACACAAGTTCGGTATAGGCTGTCTGCCAAAGCATATAGTTGCTTATTCTCACTTCTCCGGAGGTGCGGATGAGCAGATCCGGATCGGGGATGCCGTCTGTGACGAGATACTGGTCGAAACTTTTCGGGTCCTGCGTTCCGCCGGGCTGATTAATCAAATCGTGTGCCATCTTCTGCGCAGCCTGCAGAATATCCCATTTGCCGCTGTAGCTGAGGAAGATTATCATCGTCAGCCCGGTGTTGGCGGCAGTCTTCGAGCTGATTTCCTCCACCGATTTCTTGACTTCGTCCGTCCAGCGCTCCCTGTTTCCGAGCACCATAAAACGCACATTGTTCTCCATAAAGGTAGGCAGTTCACCCACCATCGCCTTGCACATCAGTTCCATAAGGGTGGTCACTTCGGCTTGCGGGCGGCCCCAGTTCTCCTCGGAGAAGGCAAAGAAGGAAACGTATTCTATCTTCTTCTTTACGGCCACCTTCATCACGGCGCGTACGCTTTCAACACCTTCGAAGTGGCCGAAAACGCGCTCCTTACCCCTCTGCTTGGCCCAGCGGCCATTACCGTCCATTATGAATGTCACGTGCCTGGGCAACTTTATTGTCTGTTCTGCCATAGCTTATTTCTTGAGTTAAAGAATCATATCCTTGCCGTTGCGCACGTCTTCGCCCCAGAGGAGTTTCGTGCGGAGGGCATTGATGAAATTGGATTTGCCTATGCGGATGCGCTTTAGCTTGCGGTCAGCCGCGCAGACCCTGATTTTTGCCGTTGCGGGTATCTGGATAGTCCTGTTGTCCATCGAGAACACCGCCATCTCGTCACGCGAGCGCAGGGAGATTTCCACGCTGCTCCTGTGGGGGATGATCAGCGGGCGGACATTGAGGTTGTGCGGAGAAATCGGCGCCACGATGAACACCTTCGAGTCAGGAAGGCAGATGGGGCCGCCGACGCTGAGCGAATATGCCGTCGAGCCGGAGCTGGTCGCAACCAGCAGTCCGTCAGCCCAATACGTAGGCAGGTCGGAGCCGTCGACGCAGACATCCGTGCCCAGCATAGAGGCACTGACGCGAGAGACGCTAACCTCATTGAGAGCATAAGGCCACAGACCGCCAAGGTCCGCGCCTTCGACGCTCACTTTCAGCAGCTCGCGTTCCTCGACCTCGAAACCCGAGTCGCGCAGGGCATTGACCACCTGCTGCGGAGCGTACTCCGAGAGGAAACCCAGGCGGCCGAAGTTGACGCCCAGGACAGGCAGCGAATGCGCATATGCCAGCGGCGCTGCAGAAAGGAAGGTGCCGTCGCCACCCAGGCTCAGCAGCACATCTGTCCCCGGGCGGATGTCTTCCGGCGTCTTGACATCATAGAGTTCCGCGCCGATTTCCTTCAATGCGGCTAAGAGAGCCTCTACCTTCGAGTCCCCGATGAGTCTATCCTTGGTGATAAAACAGGCCAGTTTCATAATCAGACTTCAAAAATAACACTTTATTTACAATAATTTGTCAGAAATGAGTACTTTTGCCACTTTGAAACCGAACTGTATATGACAAGACTCTCTGTCAACATCAACAAAATAGCCCTCCTGCGCAACGCACGTGGCGGGAATATGCCCGACGTGCTCAAGGCGGCGCTTGACTGCGAACGTTTCGGAGCGGAGGGAATCACCGTCCACCCGAGGCCGGACGAAAGACATATCAGATACTCAGACGTAAGGACGATACGCCCTGAGGTGAAGACCGAGTTCAACATAGAAGGAAACCCAACCGGCAGCTTCTGCGCCCTGGTGTGCGAGGTCGTGCCCGACCAGGTGACCCTCGTACCGGATGCCCCTGACGCGCTTACTTCCAACGCCGGCTGGGACACCGTCAGGAACTTCTCTTTCCTCAAGAGAACCTGCGAGAGCTTCAAGGCCAGAGGCATCAGGACCTCGATTTTCATAGACCCTGACCCAAAGATGGCAGAAGGAGCCGCAAAGTGCGGAGCCGACAGGGTTGAGCTCTACACGGCCGCCTATGCCGAACAGTATGCGGCAGACAGGGAGAAGGCCATCATCCCCTATCTGCAGACGGCCATCGCCGCCCGCGATCTGGGGCTCGGCCTCAACGCCGGCCACGACCTTTCGCTCGAGAACCTCGCATATTTCATCAAAACCATACCGTGGACTGACGAGGTGAGCATAGGCCACGCGCTGATTTGCGATGCCCTGTATATGGGACTGGAGCCAACAATAAAGGAATACCTTGCCCAGATTCAGAATTTTTGACTATTTTTGCATTTCCTGAAATAACACAAAGAAATTAATATGAAGAAATTACCTCTCATCCTGAGCATTATCTCAACTTTGGGCGTAATCGCCCTCGCAATCGTAATGCTCACCAAAGACAACGGAAACAAGACAGAAACACCGGCAGCGGAGACTGGCGCCCAGGCTGGAGCCATCGTTTATTTCGATATGGGCCGTGTTCTCGCCGAGTATGATATGGCCAACGATCTCAACAGCGTGGTCGAGACCAAGATCAACAGCATCAACCAGGAAGTGAACCGCAGAGGCAGCAAGCTCGAGAAGGACATCGCAGCCTTCCAGGACAAGATCAACAAGGGTCTCCTCACCCAGTCTGTAGCAGAGCAGCAGAGCAAGAAGCTCGCCGAGCAGCAGAACAGCTTCCAGCAGTATGCCGCCCAGAAGCAGCAGGAGATTATGGAGGAGCAGCAGGTTATGACCAACCAGCTCGCTGATGCCATCAACAATTTCATCGTCAAGTTCAACGAAGAGAAGAAGTACGCGATGATTCTCGCCACCCAGGGCGACATCCTCCCTTCACCTGTTGTAACCGCAGACCCTGAGCTCGACATCACCGACGCGCTCATCGAGGGTCTCAACGCGGATTACATCAAGACCAAGAACGCAAAAGCCGAATAAATTGAAGATTGCGATACTGTCCTGTTTCTATCCCTACAGAGGAGGAATCGCCCAGTTCAATGCAAATCTCTTCACTGAACTAGGCAAGGAGCACGATATACGTGCGTTCAACTTCAGCAGGCAGTACCCTTCAATCCTTTTCCCCGGCAAGACACAATATGTCACCGCGGATGACCAGGCCGTATCCATAGAGTCAGAAGCTCTTCTGGATACGGCCTGGCCGCCAAGTTGGGGCAGGACAGCAAGGGCCATACGGCGCTTCGACCCGGACGTGCTGATAGTACGCTACTGGATGTCCTGGTTCGCCCCGTCGCTTGGCTATGTCGCGCGAAGGATGCCCCCGCACTGCAAGGTCGTGGCCATACTTGACAATGTAATCCCCCACGAGAGGCATTTCTTTGACACGCCCCTCACCAAATACTTCCTTGGAGGAGTTGACGCCTGCGTGACCCTCTGCCACGAAGTGAGCGAAGACCTCTTCGCCCTGAAGAAGGACGCCGTATGCAGGGTGCTTCCCCATCCGATATACACCCATTTCGGAGAGAAGCTTCCACGCGAGCGGGCTGAAGAGCTTCTGGGGCTTGCCAAAGGGAAAAAGAACCTGCTTTTCTTCGGTCTGATTCGCGAGTACAAGGGGCTGGACATACTCATCCGTGCCTTCAACACCCTGGACTCCGACTACCAGCTCATCATTGCAGGTGAGCCTTACGGGGCTTTCGACAAATACCGGGAGCTGATTGACAAGGGACCGGACCCGTCCAGGGTCTTCGTCTTCCCGGAATACATCTCCGATGCTCAGGTCAAAGACTACTTCTCTGCAGCAGACCTTGTGGTTTTGCCGTACAGAAGTGCCACCCAGAGCGGAGTCAGCTCCATTTCCAACCACTTTGAAATCCCTATGGTAGTCACTGACGTGGGCGGTCTGAAGGAAACCATAGGCGAGCGTGGCACAGGAATTGTGTGCGAAAAAGCCGAGCCTGAATGTGTCGCAGAGGCTATCAGAAGCTACTTTGCCGATCCTCAGGGCAAGGAAAAATTCATCGAAAACATCCGCAGGGAAAACGACAGGCTGAGTTGGAGACGCTTCGCCGCCGACCTTACGGACTACATAAAAGAGATACAGCAATGAAAAAGACGCTTCCTATTATCTTCATCCTCTGCCTGCTGCCGCTTTGCAGCTCGGCGCAGTGGTATCTGTTCCCCGGCAAGAAAAAGAAAGCCAAGACAGAGGTCAAAGCCAAGGATAGCCTTAAGGTCCAGACAAAGGAAGCCTCAGCCGACGTATTTGAAATCAAGGAAGAGGCACCCGTCGACTCCCTTGTCCAGGATGACGATATCTACTTGTTCGAGGATGTCGACCAGATTAGAATCACCCTCGCCCTGCCTCTGGCCGCAGGCTCAGAGAAGCCGAGCGATAACTTCATCGAGATGTACTGCGGAGCCCTGCTTGCAGCAAGGGACCTTGGGGAACAGGGCGTACGGACTTCCATAAGGCTTATCGACACCGCTGAGGAAGAAATCAGAAGGGAAGACATAGAGGAAGCGGACGTCTTCGTGGGGCCTGTGAGCCTGAACGACGTTCGCAAGGCGTTAGAACTCTGTCCCAGGGGCAAGACCATCATCTCTCCCCTAGACCAGAAATGCGCTCCTCTTGCAGACAGTTGCGCCCTTGTCCAGTGCCCATCGGACTGGGAGGCCCAGATAGATGAACTCATCCGCTGGGTAGAGGACGATTTAGGTATGCTGGACGAGGTGATTCTGCTCAGGGACAGCACCATAGCGGGCAACGGCGACCAGACCAATTATCTGATTGACAGGCTCAACGCCTCCCATCTGCGCTACAGTACCACAAGTTCCCTTTCCAAAGTCCAGTTCAACAAACTGCTGAAATACAGGGTCATTGTCGCTTCCGATAAAGACCCCTTCATCGCCTCTTCAGTCAAGGAGGCGGCCATAGCCAACAAGGCGGGCATCGCAGAAATCACGCTCTACAGCACATCCAGGGCAAAGACGAGTATGGGGCCAAACATCATTGACATCCACAACGCCAATGCCCGTCTGACATCCAGCTACTATATCGACTACGATTCGAAAGAGGTAAGAACTTTCGTTCGCCGGTACAGGGCTCTCTTCGACGCCGAACCAGGCTCCTTCGCCTTCCAGGGCTATGACATCGTGCGCCATTTCGCCTTCCAGTGCGACAAATGGGGCAAACGCTGGCCCAAGAAACTCTCCGAGCAGAGCGGAAAGGGCTTGCAGTCTGACTTCGATTTCAGGAGGAAAGAGGGCAAGGGCAGCAAGAACACTGCCGTCAGAAGGGTCTGCTACAACAGGGATATGTCAACGACCCTCAAGTAAGCTGCGCGCATTCGCCACAGCAGCATCAGTAATCTCTGAACCGCTCAACAGGCGGGCAATCTCATACAGTCTCTCCTCACCCTGAATACGGTGCATCGAGGTGACGGTGCGTCCCTGACCGTTGTCAGCCTTAGACACGAGATAATGGGCACTGCCCTTGGCTGCCACCTGAGGAAGGTGGGTGATGGAGAAGACCTGCATATCCTCTCCCATTCGGCAAATCATACGGCCCATCTTATCTGCGACGCTGCCGCTCACGCCTGTATCTATTTCATCGAAAATGAGGGTAGGCATACCCATAAATCTCGCCATCATAGCCTTGAGGCTCAGCATAATACGCGACAGTTCGCCTCCTGATGCACAGCGCGAGACATCGACCGGAGGAGTGCCGTTGTTGGAGAAGAGGAAACTGATGCGGTCGCTACCATCGGCTCCCGGAGTGCAGCTCTGGAAGTCCACGCTGAACTCCGCCCTGTCAAGTTCAAGATTGCGCAAGTCAGCGACAATGGCTTCAGCAAATGATGGCGCTGCGGCCTTGCGGCGCTCCGAGAGTTCTGCGCAGAGAGCAAGATATGACGCTTCCTGCTCCTTGAGCTGCCCCTCGAGCAAGGCGATGCGCTCTTCGAGCTCCTCGGTGCCGTATATGCTGGTACTCAGACGCTCGCGTATAGCTATGAGCTCGGACACTTCCGTGCAGGAATGCTTCTTGAGCAAGGTGTGGAGCAGACCGAGCCTGTCTTCGAGTTGCTGGAGCCTGAGGTCTGAGAAATTCAGCGAGCTCTCAAGCGATACAAGTTCATCCACCACATCCTCCAGCTCCAGGCGGGCTGACTCCAGGCGCGAGGCAAGATTCTCAGTGCGTGACAGATAGCGCGAGGCGCGAAGCAGACTGCGCTCCGCATCCTTGAGGCTTTGGCTGACACCGGGCAGGTCCTGCTGCGGGTCAAGGGAAGTGAGTGCCGCACGCAGGTCATCGCGTATCGCCTCGGCGTTGGCAAGGCTGCGATGCTCCTCCTCCAGCTCCTCAAGTTCGCCGTCTCTGAGGGCAGCACGCTGCAACTCTTCAAGGCGGGCGAGATTGTAGTCCCTGTCGGCATTTTGGCTTTGAACCAGCTCGCGCAGGGATTCGAGCTCCCGGCCGCTCTGCAGATAAAGAGTATAAGCTTGCGCAGTCTTTGTCAGAAGCTCGCCGTTGGAGGCGAAGCTGTCGAGCACCGAAAGCTGGAAACGCTTGTCGGTCAGTATCAGGCTGCGATGCTGGGAGTGGATGTCAATCAGGCGCGTTGAAAGTTCCTGAAGAAAAGCCTGGTTCACAGGACAATCGTTGACAAAGCAGCGCGAACGCCCCGACTTGCTGACCACACGGCGAACAAGCAGCCTTCCTTCATCCTCCTCGACATCCCCACCGGCGAGCATTTCCCCCAGAACCGGATCGTCGAGGCCTTCGAACTCCGCTTCAACTACACAGGAGTCAGCGCCCGGGGAAATCATCGAAGCGTCCGCCTTTGCACCTGAAAGCAGGTTCAAGGCGCCCAGGATGATAGACTTGCCGGTACCGGTCTGGCCGGTAACAATAATCAGACCCTCCGGGAACTCAACGTCCAGAGAGTCTATCAGGATGTAATTTTGGATGTGTAGGCTGCTGAGCATTAAGACTAAAGCTTTCCGCTAACTGCGTCCTCGCGGGCAGTACGATAGTAAAGCTCGTCATTCTCGAACTCGGCAATTGCTACCAAATCCGGCTTGGGAAGACGCTCGTAGTGCTTTGAAATTTCAATCTGCTCCTTGTTTTCGAAGACCTCGTCCATAGTGTCGCGTTCGCCGCGAACTTCTTCGAGCTTCTTGGCAAGCTCCTTCTTTTCTGCAAGAGCAATCTGGTTGGCCCTCTTCGAGAGGATTACGCAGGTCTCATAAATATTGCCCGTAGGCTCGGCGAGATTCTTGATGTCTCGCGTGATTGTGTTTACCGGTATATTCTTTTCCATATCATTTATACGGATGCCGTCTTGTGACAAGTTTCAAATTTTTTCTTTCACTTTGTCGTAAAGGTTGTCCAACTCCTTGCGGTAATGGGACTCCGGGAACTCGCCGATGAAGTTCAGATAGTCATCGACGAATACCAGATATCTCTCCTTCTGCTTGGAGACAACGCTGTTGAAGGCGTATTTGTAGGACGCCATCGCCGAATAATATAGGATATCTTCACGATAGATATTGTCGGCATCGTCCTTGAGCACGTTTTTGAGCGCAACCCTTGCTGCCAGATAGTCCTCCATCGTGTAGTAGAGCTTCGCGTTCTCGAAGGCCTTCCTGTCGAGCCTTTCTGACAGATCCTCCATCATATGGCGGCAGATGTCGGCGTTGGCCCCTTCTGGATACTGGGTAAGATACTCCCCTATCGCCGCCATCGCGGTGTAGGTAGGGGTCTGGTCAAGCTCATAGCGCAGAGTCTGGCGGTAGAGACAGTCGATGTGAAGGAATTCGGCCTGCTGGGCGAAGGTGCTGCGTGGGTAGTTGCTGATGAACTGCTGGAAGTTGGTCTCGGCAGTATAGTAGTCGCCGGAATTGTAGTTGCTCAGGCCCCAGTAGAACTGAACGGTGTCATCCCTCTCGGTGCCGGAAGTCATCACTGCCATCGACTCGAAGAGGGCCGCGGCGCGGGTGAACTTCTTTTTGTTGAAATACTCGAATGCTGCCTTGTACTTGGCATCCACATCGTTGCTGTCCAGTATCATATCATACTGGGACTTGCAGCCCACGAGGGCTGCCGCTGCCAAAAGCAGCGCCGTCACGGTTCTTGATAATCTCATTTCTTCAAATACTTTTCTGCGTCAAGGGCCGCCCTGCAGCCGGATGCCGCAGCGTTGACCGCCTGTCTGTAATGAGGGTCCTGGACATCGCCTGCGGCAAAAACGCCCTCGATGTTGGTGCGGCTGCTGCCGTCGCGGGTGATGATGTAGCCTTCGGCATCGGTCTCAACCCACGCGGACACCAGCTCGCTTACCGGGTGATGGCCTATAGCGAGGAAGAACCCGTCGATTGGTATATCAAAAACCTCGCCATCCTTGCGCTCTAGACGGGCGCCGGTCACCCCGCTCTCGTCGCCGAGCACTTCCTTGGTGTTGCAGTTCCAGAGAATTTCTATGTTTTCAGTATTGAGCACGCGCTCCTGCATAGCCACAGAGGCCCTGAGGACATCCCTGCGCACTATCATATAGACCTTCTTGCAAAGTCCTGCAAGGTATGTCGCCTCTTCGCAGGCGGTGTCTCCGCCGCCGACAACGGCAACGACCTTGCGGCGGTAGAAGAAGCCGTCGCAAGTGGCGCAGGCCGACACTCCCAAGCCGCGGAATTTCTTCTCAGACGGCAGGCCGAGATACTTGGCTGTCGCGCCGGTCGCAATGATCAGGGCATCGGCAAGGACGGTGGAACCGTTGTCCACCGTCAGCTCGAAGGGACGTACGTCGAGATTTACCGAGCTGATGCTGCCGTGGCGAATGTCCGCGCCGAGCATCGAAGCCTGGGACCTCATATCCGCCATCAACTTGTTGGCGTCGACACCTCCCGGGAAGCCCGGGAAATTCTCAATCATCGTGGTGGTAGTAAGCTGGCCACCCGGCTCCATACCCTCATAAAGCACGGGGTTGAGCGCTGCGCGGGACGCATAGATGGCGGCCGTATAACCTGCAGGTCCGCCACCGACTATAAGACATTTTACGTGTTCTCTTTCCATAATAAGGGGCAAAAATAATAAAAATTGCTCCGATATCGAAACTTACTTGAGGGGCGCCCTCTGGGTAAGACTCACAACGCAGTTGGACGAGCCGGCGGTAAAGGAGATACTGCCTGAAAGCTGGGACGCGCTGGTGTTCTCCCCTATGGTCAGCACGGTAGCTTCCCCACTTTCTCCTGCCTTGAGGCTCATACTGAGGTCAAGCTGGCCATCGTAAGATGCAGTCCAGGCGGTACTGGAGACGACATAGAGCGTCATCGAGGTCCCTTTTGGGCCGATACTCAACGATTTGACATTAACGTTTGAAGATTGGCTTCCGGAGAGGTTCACCCTAATGTAATCAGACTTGCTGCAGGAGGAAACAAAAAGTCCCGCCAAGAGCAGAAGACAGCAAAACAATTTGGATTTCATCTTTGCATATTAAAAGTTCAACTTACAAATATAACATTATATCCCGTACTGCCTCTCATCGGCGAAGGAAAAGAACTCTTTATCAGTGATTATCAGGTGGTCCAGAAGGCTGATGTGGCAGATTTGGGCGGCATCCCTGAGCTTCATTGTTTCGCTCAAGTCGGCCTTGCTCGGCTCGGCGATGCCCGAAGGATGGTTGTGGGCAAGGATAATGGAGCTTGCGCGCTTTTCAATGGCGGTGCGGATAATCTGGGGGATGTCGATTACGGTGGCCTTCTGGCCGCCTGAGGTCAGCCGTCTCTTGTCAATCAGGCGGTTTCCGCCGTTGAGCAGCAACACCCAGCATTCCTCGTGGTCCAGGGCCTTGAAATGGGGCATCAAAAGAGAAAAAGCATCGCGGGCTGTGACGACCGCACCGCCGCGCGGCTGGCCGGATTCGGCCATAAATCGCTTGCCGAGTTCGAAGGCGGCGGCAATGGAGCAGGCCTTGCCCTTGCCTATGCCCTTGTAGCCGCAGAGGACTTCCAGCGAGGTGGAGAAGAGGCCGGTAAGCTTGCCGTCGTGGTCCTTGAGCAGACGGGATGAGAGTTCGACAACATTCTCGCCCCGGGCTCCGGAACGGAGCAGAATGGCGAGCAGTTCGCTGTCCGACAGGGCCTCCGGGCCACGCGACAGCATCTTTTCGCGAGGGAGATCCCCCACGTTCATTTCCTGAAGTTTCATAGTTTGTTTAAATATTTGGTTTACACAAGTTTGCAAAGCAGGGTCGCCTGGGTGCAGTCAAGCACCTCGACTTCCACGAAATCGCCCGCCTTGTGGTCGCAATCCGGCCAGACACACATCTTGTTCTGAGAGTTGCGGCCGCAGAGTTCTTCTTTCTTTTTCTTGGAAGTGCCCTCCACGAGGACGGTGAACCTCTTTCCGATGTCGGCGCGGTTGCTCTCGAGCGAAAGGCGGTTCTGCAGGGAGATAATCTCCTCGAGCCTTCTGGTCTTCACGTCCAGAGGCACGTCATCGGGGTATTTGCGAGCAGCGAGGGTACCCGGGCGCTCGGAGTAGTAGAACATATAGGCCGCATCGAAGCCGACGGCCTCGAAGATGGAGAGCGTATCTGCGTGGTCTTCTTCCGTTTCAGAGCAGAAGCCGGCAATCACATCGGTGGTAATCGCGCAGTCCGGGATGATTTCGCGGATTTTGGCAACGCGGTCCAGGTACCACTGACGGCTGTATTTGCGCCTCATCTTCTCGAGTATCCTGTCTGAGCCCGACTGGACAGGAAGGTGAATGTGGTGAGCGATGTTGGCGTGAGAAGCCATCGTGCTCAGGACATAGTCGCTGATGTCCTGGGGATTGGAGGTCGAGAAGCGGATGCGCATCTGAGGCACGGCTTCGGCCACGAGGCCCAGCAGCCCGGCGAAATCCACCTCGCCGTCGCGATATGAGTCCACATTCTGGCCCAGGAGGGTTAGCTCTTTGTAGCCCTTTTGCGCGCAGTCGCAGGCTTCCCTGACGATAGTGCGGTGGTCACGGCTGCGCTCGGCGCCCCTGGTGTACGGCACCACGCAGTATGAGCACACGTTGTTGCACCCGCGCATTATTGAGATGAAGGCTGAAACTCCGTTGGAATCGAGGCGTACGGGGGTGATGTCGGCATAGGTTTCCTCGCGCGAGAGCATCACGTCTATCTGCGGATGGCCTTCGAGCGCCGCTTCAAGCATCTGTGGCAGGCGGCGGTAAGCGTCAGGGCCGGCGACGAGGTCAACCTTGCCCGATTCGAGCAGAGCTTCCTTGAGCCTCTCGGCCATACAGCCGAGGATGCCGACTACAACGCCCGGGCGGGCCTTGCGCTGGATGTTGAACTGCTCGATTCGCCCCCAGATACGCTGCTCGGCATTGTCCCTGATCGAGCAGGTGTTGGCGAAGATCACGTCCGCAAGGGAGATGTCCTCGGTCCTGAGGTAACCCTTTTTCTCCAATATCGAAAAAACAATTTCGCTGTCCGCCACATTCATCTGGCAGCCGTATGTCTCAATATATACCTTTTTCATCTCGGGGGCAAAGATAGAGAAAATTCTTATCTTTGTGATTGGTTATGAAAAAGCTGACAAGAATACTTCTACTGATTTGCGTCCTGACGCTGAGCGCCTGCAGTGGACACGGAGTCAAGGATATTGCCGTGACATCAATGCGCATCGTGTCGGTGGCGCCGAACGGGACTTCGGGTCTTACGGCTCTTATTGAACTCGGGCTCCACAACCCGACCGTAGGTTTCGAGGTGACAAATCTCGAAGCAGTCGTCAAGGTAAGGGGCGACGAGGCCCTGCTCCTGACCGCAGACCAGCTTATGGTCCAGGCCCGCAGTGACAAAATGTACAATGTACCCGTCAAAGGGCAGATCAAAGATGGATTCAATCCCTTTCAGCTTCTTAAACTTTTCAGCAACGACCTGACCACCAAGGAATTGACAATTGACGTCAAGGCCAAGGCAGCGCTCAGGGGCGGAGTTGGCAAGAATATTGAAATAAAGGATCTGGTACTAGAAGACCTGTTGGAAAGCAAATGAGAAAACTCCTTACCATATTGATTCTATCCCTTTGCTGCACCCTGCTCGGAGCGCAGGAGACCGCTACTGCGGTCAGCGGCCAGGAGAGCGCCGGCGACGAGATTGCCATCGACAGCACCCTCGTCGGTCTGAACGTTTTCGACCTCGTCCCGGGCGGAGTCAGACAGAGCAAAGCAGTGGATTCCGCCGTCAGGAGCCGCATCGCGGCCAACCGCACAAAGATGGTCAACGGCTTCCGCATCCGCCTGTATTTCAACAGCGCCAAGAATGCACGCGAAGAATCCGCAGCCTTGATGAGAAGGTTCAACGCCCTGTATCCGAGGATACCTGTTTACAGGTCGTACTCTACTCCGAACTTCAAGGTAACCGCCGGCAGCTTCCGCACCCGCGCAGAAGCCGAATACCTTCTCGCAAGGCTCAAGACGGACTTCCCCGATGCATTCATAGTCCGCGAACGCTTCAGATTCCCGTCTATGGGCACCCCGGACACATCCCCTCTACCTGTTAACCCTGATAATTCGCAATAAGAGATGTTAAAACAGGGACTGGAACTCAAACAGCAGCAGAAGCTCTCACGCCTTCAGATTCAGACGATCAAGCTCATCGAGCTTCCGATCCAGGACCTGGAGCAGAGGATTCGTACCGAGCTGGAAGAGAATCCCGTCCTTGACGACAGCCCCGAGCCGAAATCCGACGATGAGGTGAGGGATGTTTCCCTTGACGAGTTGAAGGACGACGACTACATCCCCGCCTACAAGACCAGGGTAAACAACTGGGGCAAGGACGCCCGTCCCGAGTACAACACCTTCACGGTCAAGGAAAGTTTCACCCAAAGCCTGATCAAGCAGCTGGGCTACCGCAATCTCTCGAAAGAGGAATTCGATATTGCCGCCTTCATCATCGGCTCGCTCGACCAGACGGGTTACCTGCGCAGGGACATCGAGTCGCTGGTTGACGATATGGCCTTCAGGGCAGGCATCACCACCGACGCAGATCAGGTTCTCAAGATCCTTAAGGTCATTCAGAGCTTCGAGCCCGCAGGAGTCGGTGCCCGCGACCTGCGCGAATGCCTCATAATCCAGTTGCGGGCCCGCAAACAGACGCCGAGCGTGCTCAATGCCATTCAGATACTCGAGAACTGCTTTGAGGATTTCACCAACAAGCGCTACCAGAAGATTTGCTCCCGCCTGGGCATCAGCGAGCAGGAGCTAAAGGAGGCGACAAGAAGCATCCGCAAGCTCAACCCAAGCCCGGGAGGCCAGATAGACGACTCCTACAATGATCAGGCACAGCAGGTCGTACCCGACTTCGTCCTCGAAGAGCACGACGGGGAGCTCAGCTTCTCGATGCCGCGTTTCTCAGTGCCGGAGCTCAGGGTAAACAAGAAATATGCTGATATGATGCTCAGCGCCAAGGGAGGCAGCGACCGCGAGCAGAAGGAGGCCGCCAGCTTCGTTCGTCAGAAGCTCGATTCGGCGAAGTGGTTCATCGAAGCTCTCAAGCAGCGACAGAACACCCTGACGAAAACTATGCAGGCCATCCTGGATTACCAGCACGACTACTTCCTCGACGGGGACGAAAGCAATCTCAGGCCTATGGTGCTCAAGGACATAGCCGCTATCACAGGTTTTGACATCTCGACCATCTCCCGCGTGGTGAGCAGCAAGTACATCGAGACCCACTTCGGCATCTTCCCTCTCAAGTATTTCTTCTCGGAGGGTATGGAGAACAGCGAGGGCGAGGAGGTTTCCACCAGAGAACTCAAGAAGGCCCTCAAGGAGTGCGTTGATGCTGAAGACAAGAAAAAGCCGCTCACAGATGAGCAGCTCGTGACCAAGATGAACGAGAGAGGCTACAAGGTTGCCCGCAGGACCATTGCCAAATATCGCGGTCAGCTCGGAATCCCTCTCGCCCGCTGGAGAAAGGAAATATAAGTCTTATTCCGTTTTCGGGCGGAGCTGCCTTGTCGGGCGGACGACTATCTGGATATCGACACCCTCCATCCTGTAACCCTTTATCTTCCTGTGCTTGAGATGGTCTTCCACCATCAGCGACAGTTCCGGGTCGATGTAATCCTTGTATTGCCCCGATTTCGAGTCATATAAGTGGACGTGACGCGTAGGATCGATATCGAAATACATCTTGTTGTCCGGACTCATACGCCTTCCATAGATGTTAATTTCGGTCATCTGGACCAGGATGTTGTACACCGAAGCCGTACTTATGGGCTGGCCGCTGTTGGCCGCAATCCACTCACATACCATATCCGCGCTGGCGTGTCCGAGGGCAATCATAGCCTCGTGGACCGCAAGCCTTTGCGGCGTGGCCTTCAAGCCCTTGTTCCTAAGGAGAAGGACATACTGGTCGATATTTGGTATTACGGGGTGTTTGCGTCTCATCGGGGTCAGCGCTATACTGCAAAAATAACAAAAAAATCAAAAACGCGACCCTTTGTCAAACACCCCGACAGAAAGCTTACTCTCCGCAGAACTTTCCGGCAAAGAGAATGGCGCCGGTTCCCCTCTCCGCAATCAGGTATAGGAAGGGGTGGTCGGCGTGGAAAGTCGCCGACGGGATTGGGGGCGGAGCCATCTCTCCAAAGCCTGCATCCGTAACTGCAGCCGCCTCCGTACCTTCTTCATCGACCTTGATTACAGCATTCTGGTTGACGAACTGCAGGAAGAGAGGGTTCTCAGACAGCGCCGAGAAATCCGCCTTTGTGCCGTCGAAGGCAGAAGGCATTCCCATTTCGGAAAGAAGTTTGTCGGCCTCTAGCTTGTAGCTTATTTCGAATTTCGGCAGCCAGAGATCCACCTCACGGGAATGCAAGCCGCTCCTGAAGGCATCCCAGCCGCTCTCTTTGAGGAAAGCGATGATGTCAGATGTCCCGTAACCCTGCCTAGGAAGCAGGACTGTCATCGAGAAGGCCGAGTTTCCATAGGCCAGACTGACGGCCTGGAAAACCTCATTCTCGGTATAGGTGTGTTCCTCGTTCTGCTTCATCATCGCAAGCCTGTCCTTCCGGCCGGATTCGTAGGTGAAGATTTCTCCCGCCGTAGCCGACTTGTCAAACTTTTCCGACCATATCCCCTTGAAATACAAGGCATTGAACAGGTAGAGCGAGACGTTCGGCGAGAGTTCATCCAGCACATTGGCAATCATCCCTTTAGTATTGTCGGAGCACCAGCGGTTGATGGTGTTCAGGGAGTTCCGGCTATCCGAGAAGTCCAGGTTTGCTATCTCCGGACGGTAGTACTTGCCCACTGCCGTCTTGTAGGAGTACAGGACAGGAAGGGACTTGTCGGCAAACAGGGCGTTGGCGATGCCAAGATCCGTCTTGTTGTCCATCTGCGGCAGCTGGCTGAGCAGCGAATAGCAAAATTCGTTCACCGCCTCCCTCTCGCCCCGGCCGTAGCCCAGGACAGTGCAGATCTCATCCGCCGTCGCGCCGTTGGCGCCGTTCAGTATCATTCCCAGCAGGAACTGCATGCTCAGAGGGGAGATGACATAGTTTCTCCCGGTCGAAGAGTCAACGCGATCTATGAATTCAAGGGAGAAAGAGTGTCCCTTCTGGAGGATTTCCACCGATTTCGAGCTCAGTTCCAGCGGTTTATATGGATTTGTCTTTGCATCGTCGCCGCCGATCTTCCCGCAGGAAACGCTTGCGGCAAGCAGGCCAAGGGAGGTCAGCAGAAATGTCAAATGTTTCATAATCTGATCTTTTTATTTACCGATATTGATTCTGACACCGCCGCTCAGAGAGAACATAAACCGGTTCTTCGAGCGATATGTCTGCAGTACACGGCTCTCAGACGGTATGGTCCAGCTGATTTGCGGTTCTATATAAAGTCCTGTTCTTTTTCCGAGATTCAATTGGATTCCTCCGGCGGCGAGAAGGGACAGGCCGAAGCCGTCCTTTTCCATCGCCTCGCCTCCGCGCGTAGCTCTCAGGCAGAAGTCAGCCTGCAGGCCTCCTCCGGCATAGACATCCAGCCACTTGCCTGAAACGAAAGTCCAGTCAAGGCGGAGGGGAACGCCCAGATAATGGGCCTGCTGGGTCGTTGTTCCCGAAAGTGTGTAGGTATAGCGTGAAGAATACAGGGAGTATTCCAGTCCGCTTGTAAGGCTCAGGCGGGCAGTGAGCGGCGCTCGTACAGAAAGCCCCAGCCTGAGAGGGAAATAGTGCACGGGATCCCCTGACACGACATCCACCGGCTGTCCCGGATTGCCGGATTCCATCTCGGGAATCCTGTCTCCCCCCGGACTTCCACCGAGCAGCGGCACAGCCACGGCGGCAAGCAGGCCGCCTCCGGCAGCAGCGCCAACCACCGGCCATACTTTAATATTTACAGGCTTGACCTGAATCTTTTCGGGGATGAACGGCGACGACGGGGCTTCTGCGCTTCGGGCAGCGACGCCGGCCTCCTCCCGTTCGGGAGCGTTTTCCGCCTGCCCGGATTCAGCGGCTTGCCAAGCACCCGGATCCGAGCGGCTTTCGCTCCGCTCCGGCAGGCTTTCCACCGGAGCAGGAGCGCTTTCCGGCTTTACCGCCGCGGCTGCACAGGCGGAGGGCTTCCGAACGCGGGCAACAATGGCTTCTTGCGCCATATCCAAAGGCGCATCGGCGGCCTCAATAGTGTCAGTCAAGGCCGCCATAGGAGCGGCAGGCTGCGGAAGAAGTTGCAAAGCTTCATCCCGGGCGGCCGGACGCTGAAGCAGCAGGACAGCGACGACAAGCGCCGCCACGGCAGGAACCAGAGCCCACAGAAGCGGGCTGCGCTTAGCTGCGGGGGCCGTCCGGGCGGCATCCAGACGGGAACGGAACTCGGCAGAGACGCTCTCCGGAAGTTCGGATTGCGGCTCTGCCAGTTTATCCCTGACTATGTCTTCCCACTTTTTCATCACTTTTGCTCCTTGAGGTATTGTCTTATCTTTTCTTTCAGTTGTTTTCTTGCTTTGGCGAGCGTGCTGGTAGAAGCTCTCTGGCTGATTCCCAGCATCTTGCCTATTTCTTCGTGCGAATAGCCGTCCAGACAGTAGAGATTGAAAACGGCTCTTCTCAAATCCGGCAGGGCGGCTATCCACTCCAAGAGTTTTTCCTGCGGGATAGTCTCCATCTCCTCCCCGGGCGGCTCCGGGATGTCATTTGAGACTCCGAAGCCCAGGGGAAGCATCCGCCAGCGCCGGCGCCTCAAGTGGTTGAGCGCGCCGTTGATGGCAATCCTGCTCATCCAGGCGTACAGGGAGCCTTCCCCGGTGTAGCGGAAAGTGGACATCCTATCCAGAGCCCGCAGCAGCGTTTCCATCATCAGGTCGGCGGCGTCTTCCTCGTCCCCGAGATAGCGCCGGCAGAGCATATTGAGCCTTGCTGCATATCTCCTATACAGTTCATCCTCTGCCACTCTGTCCTTGCGCAAGCAGGATTTGGCCAGTTCCTGCTCGTCCATTTCTCTAGCTCGCACGCGTTTGTGGAATCTTAGCGATTCTGCCTTATAAACACACTGATTGCCGGAATGCGTCTCCGCCGGAACGAAAATAATGAAAAAAAGAGGACAACATTTGATGTTGTCCTCAAACCAGTTGGGGTGCGATGTGGGGCTCGAACCCACGACACCCAGAACCACAATCTGGTGCTCTACCAACTGAACTAATCGCACCGTGTTGAATAGGACTGCAAAGGTAAGCAATTTTTTTTCAAGTGCAAATATCGGGTGTAAAAAATTTCGGCTTCAGTTTATTTTGAAATTTCCTATATTTGCGTGATTAATCCGAACTATGGCAAAAGAAATAAAATTCTCCCTCGTATACAGGGACATGTGGCAGTCCTCAGGCAAGTATCAGCCTCGAGTTGACCAGCTCGTAAGGGTGGCTCCGGCCATCATTGATATGGGTTGCTTCGACCGCGTCGAGACAAACGGCGGCGCTTTCGAGCAGGTGAACCTCCTCTATGGAGAGAATCCCAACATTGCGGTCCGCAAGTGGACTGCGCCTTTCCACAAGGTAGGCATCCAGACCCATATGCTCGAGCGAGGCCTGAACGCTCTCCGTATGAACCCGGTTCCGGCAGATGTCCGCGAACTGATGTTCAAGGTCAAGAAAGCCCAGGGCACGGACATTTCGCGCTCTTTCTGCGGCTTGAACGACCACAGGAACCTCAAGCTCTCAGTCGAGTACGCCAAGAAGGCCGGGATGATTTCCCAGGCCGCACTCTCAATCACCAACTCTCCCGTACACACCGTAGAGTACTACCTCTCCCTTGTTGACAAGCTAGTTTCATACGGCGCCGACGAAATCTGTCTGAAGGATATGGCCGGCATCGGCAGGCCGAGCTTCCTTGCCAGACTCACCCGTGAGATCAAGACCAAGTACCCTCACATCCTCGTTCAGTACCACGGCCACAGCGGTCCGGGCTTCTCCCCGGCCTCTATGCTCGAGGTTGCCCGTGCGGGCGCAGACTACCTTGACGTGGCAGTCGAGCCGCTCTCCTGGGGCAAGGTTCACCCGGATGTAATCACAATCCAGCAGATGCTCAAGGCCGACGGCTTCCTTGTAAAGGACATCAATATGGATGCCTATATGGAAGTCCGCAGCCTCACCCAGGAGTTCATTGATGACTTCCTCGGATATTGGATCAACCCAAGCAACGCCAAGATGACCTCATTGCTCGTAGGTTGCGGCCTGCCGGGCGGTATGATGGGTTCGATGATGGCGGACCTCAAGGGTTTCCAGGCTGCAATCAACGCCTCAGAGCGCGCGAACGGCAAACCTGAGAGCAACCTCGACACCCTGATGGTACAGCTCTTCAACGAGGTTGAGTATGTCTGGCCGCGTCTGGGTTACCCACCGCTCGTGACTCCATTCAGCCAGTATGTCAAGAACACTGCCCTGATGAACCTGCTTGCGAAGGCCCAGAACAAGCCTCGCTTCAGCACCATCGACAAGGACACCTGGGGAATGATACTCGGCAATATGGGTACGCTTCCGGGCAAGCTCGCTCCGGAAATAATCGAACTCGCAAAGGAAAAGAAGCTCGAGTTCTACACCGGCAACCCTCAGGATATGTATCCGAACGAACTCCCTAAGTTCCGTCAGATGATGAAGGACGAAGGTTGGGACTGCGGACAGGACGACGAGGAACTCTTTGAGCTCGCAATGCACGAAAGGCAATATCGCGACTATAGGTCAGGCATCGCCAAGGAGCGCTTCAACAAGGACCTCGAGGATCTCAAGGCCAAGGCCGGAGCACCTATCGTAGTAAAGAGAGCTGTAGTCGAGATGCCTGAGTTCGACATCGACAAGTATGTCGCCGAGCACCCTTCAGCCACTCCGCTCCAGTCTCCTGTCAAGGGCAAGATGCTCTGGGAGATTGACGTCATCGACGACTCCAAGGCCCCTGCAGTCGGCACCAAGGTGAAGGCCGGAGAGGTCTGCGGCTACGTCCAGACCGTTTACGGCATCGAGGAAATCCTCCCAGCCAAGACCGGTCGCATCGTCGCCATCACCGCCCCTCAGGGCAAAGATGTCGTCAAGGGTGAGATTGTCGGTTTCATCGAATAAGCCCAATTTTTTCAAAATAGTTAATTATGAGGATGACCAAAAAGTCCTGGTGACTTTGAGGTCATCCTCTTTTTATATTCTATTGCCTCCGGGTGGGCGGCTGCTCTCCTCCGGAGACCTT